>JARRLN010000055.1 GCA_037386965.1 Nitrospirota bacterium | reverse complement strand
GGGGTAACTCCGTGGGGGTTCGAATCCCCCCTTCGGCACCAGAAACTCACTTTTTGGCTTGTGACCGGCCTTTTCGCGGGAGCACGCAAAGAATATTCCCGTTAAGGACCCGGTTTTTGCGGTTTTCGCTGCCTCGCCGGTGCACGGACAAACCGCTTCCCGCCCGCACCACGCCTTCGGTGCGGCGGCAGGCGGACAAAAATGCACTTCCCCCGCGCCCCCTTTTCTTTTTATCCGTCTTCTGAACGCAGAACGCGGGGTATCCCGCTCGACGTATTCTAAAGAGCGGGCTGCCAATCGTGCCTTTCCGGCTCGCGGCAATACGCCGGGATGAAACAAACGTTGACCGGATTTATAAGGAAGAGTATATATCGAACCCATGAAAGAAAGAAATAACTTGACGGAAGGGTCCATTCTAAAATCATTGATAGCCCTGTCGGTGCCGATAATATTCGCGAATATTTTACAGACCGCTTATCAATTGATCGATACTTTCTGGGTGGGCAGGCTGGGAACCGTCGCGGTTGCCGCCGTCTCCATCAGTTTCCCCATTATTTTCCTGATTATCTCCCTGGGAACGGGGTTGGCCATAGCCGGCACAATCCTTGTGGCCCAGTACAAGGGCAAGCAGGACAGGCGCGCCGTTGACCATATCACGTCTCAAACGTTGTTGATGGTCGTCGTTATTTCCTTAGTTCTTGCGACTATTGGCTACGTGCTGTCTCCTCTTGTGGTCCATTTGATGGGCGCGGAACCGGGGGTTTTTTCAAGCGCGGTTTCCTATATGAAGATTTCCTTCATCGGCATGATTTTCGTGTTTGCATTCATGGTTTTTCAATCGCTGATGAGGGGCGTGGGAGACGTGAAAACACCCGTATACATCGTTTCGGGGACCGTTGTTTTGAACCTCGTTCTGGACCCTCTTTTTATCTTCGGCCACGGCTTCGTCCCCGCTTTTGGAGTAAGCGGCGCGGCCGTGGCCACGATTTGCACCCAGGGACTGGCTGCGCTTGTGGGCCTCATGTTGTTATTGAGGGGAGAACAAGGCCTGCAGCTTCATCTCAAGGACCTCAGGCCCGACGGCTATCTGATAAGGAAAATGTTCCGTCTGGGTTTTCCCGCTTCCATAGAGCAGTCCACACGAGCGCTTGGAATGACGGTAATGACTTTTCTGGTTGCCAGCTTCGGGACTCTTACCATCGCGGCCTTCGGCATTGGAAGCAGAATTCTGAGCTTCGTCATTATCCCCGCATTGGGGTTGTCAATGGCGACCTCGACCCTGGCCGGTCAGAATATCGGTGCGGGAAAGGTCGAGAGAGCGGAAAGAATCATTAAGTTGAGCTCACTCGTGGGGTTCGCCGTTTTGACATGCGTGGGCATGCTTTTTTTCATATTCGCAACGCACATTTCCGGAATTTTTATTCCCGGTGAGGTGGAAACCATACGGACGAGTGCTTTCTTCATCAGGATAATGGCCCTGACGTTCGGATTCATCGGCATTCAAATGGCCTTAAACGGCGGGTTCAGGGGTTCCGGCAATACGATGATTTCCATGACGTTATCGATTGTCTCCGTATGGGTCCTGAGATTCCCGTTGGCCTATGTATTATCGCAGTTTACGTCCCTTTCGGAAACGGGCCTGTGGATAGCTTATCCGGTATCCAACGTGGTGGTGGGATTAGCGGCCATTGTCTGGTTTGCGAAAGGAACGTGGAAGCGAAAAAAGGTAACCGAAGAGGTTCGATTAACCGATGAAACGACAAAGGAAACGATAATAGAAGAAGGGATGAGCTGAGAGAGTTCTCGGGGCGGGAAGCGGCTATGTCCTTGCGCCGTCGGCAATCTTTATCTTTTCGGAAATGTGTGATAAAGTAAATCTGGGGGCGTTTCATTGCACCTTCAACCGTTTCGGAAAGACCCTGAGAGAATGCTGAGAGACGAGGAGGCGCCATGGCGAGAGTCTACATGCTGAGCAATGTGCTGCCGGGGAAGGAAAAGAGCATCCGCGACACGCTCCGCGGCACCAAGGGGGTCGCCATGGCGGACGCCGTGACGGGACAGTACGACATCGCCCTGGTGCTTGAAGGGGCCGACACCAACGAGATATTCAACAAGATACTGAAGGACATCAGGAAGATAAAGGGGCTCACCCGGACCGAGACCTTCGTTGCCATCGAGTAAAGCCCGCCGCCCCGGCGCACATGCACGCCCCGCCTGGGGGGAATAGTCCGGGGCCCGGCCCGGGGTCCCTTTCAGTGAAAGCCGTGAGACCCGACAACAACAGGAAGAACGGAAGGAAGAACGGATTTTATCCGCCCACCGTCGAGGACGTCGAGAGGGCGGAACGCCTGCGGGAGGTCCTCGAGGACCTGCAGGAGATAAACCGCATGGTGCCCATCATCGTGGAGGGGCGGCGGGACGAGCGGGCCCTCCGGCGCCTGGGCATGCTGGGGGAGATTATCACCTTCCACCGGGGCAAGTCGGTCTACGACTTCTGCGAGGACATCGCGCTCCGCTACCGGAGGGTGGTGCTCCTGATGGACTGGGACACCGTGGGCGAGAAGCTCATGCGGCAGGTGGGCACGGACCTGAAGGGGCACTGGGAGGAGTTCGCCCCGGTGAGGAACATGCTGAAGGTCCTCTGCCAGAAGGACACCAAGGACGTGGAGGGCATTCCCCGCCTGCTGAGCAACCTGGAGGGCAGTGCGGAGCCTGGGCGATAAGGGGGAGGGCCTGGCCGGGGCGTTCCTCGAGAAGAAGGGCTACAGGCTCCTCGCGCGCAACTGGCGCGGTCCCTCCGGCGAGGTGGACCTCATCGCCCGGGACGGCGAGGTGGTGGTCTTCGTGGAGGTGAAGACCAGGCGGGCCAGAAGGTTCGGCGACGCCCTGGAGGCCGTGGACACGCGCAAGCAGGAGAAGATTCGCCAGACCGCCCTTTCCTACCTGAGCAGGCTCCGGCCGGAGCCCCCCGTCAGGTTCGACGTCGTGACGGTCTTCCTCGAGCGGGACGGCTCCCCCCGTGTGGAGCACCTTCCCGGCGCGTTCTGAGGGGGCCTTTCGGAGTTGCAGAACTACTTGACCAATTCGGCGGGTTGGGAATATTATAGATTATGAGAAACGATAAGACCATATTCGAGCTTCAGGCCGAGGTCTGTAAGACACTGGCAAGCCCCAAGCGGCTGGAGATCATCCACGCGCTCAAAAACGGCGAGAAGACCGTCACCGACCTCGTGGATATCCTGGGCGTGCCGAAGGCCAACGTCTCCCAGCACCTGGCCGTCATGCGCCACAAGGGCGTCCTCAAGGCGCGCAGGGAAGGGGTCAACATCTACTACAGCCTGAGCAACCCCAAGGTCACCAAGGCCTGCATGCTGATGAAGGAAGTCCTGACGGAGCAGATGGCCCAGGGCGGCAAGCTCTTCGAGAAATTCGAGAAAGTGGAGGGCTGAAAGGGCCCTTCCAAACCGGGGCGGCTCCGGCGTGCCGCTTTTTCTCCCATCCCGCCGGTCGACCTTTTTTCTCTTCCGTACGTGCTGCGGCAAGCATTCGGTGCCGGAACAGAGGTGGAGAGTAAATGCGAAGGCCGAGACCTTCGCCTTTTCCGTCGCTTCCTTGCGCGGAGTAAAAAAAGGGACCGTCTTCGCGGTCCCTTTCTTGTTTTTTAAAAGCCGGCTAAAAGGTGAAGAGGGCGTCGGCCTCCTTGCCGCTTTCCAGGAGCTTGGAGGCGTTGACGAAGGTGATGCCCTCGATGGCGTCCTCCTGGTGGAAGTCCCGCGCGTCGCTGGAGGGATGGCAGATATAGACCTTGCCCTCCATCTCCATGAAGTTTGCGAGCATTTCCTCGATGGGCTCGAAGGTCTTGAACTTCACGCCCTGCACCCCGCCTTTCTTGCCGATCCAGACGGCCTCGTCCATCAGGAATATCTCGCAGTCGTAGCCGAAGCTCACGGCGGTGAGGGCCTGGGCCATGACTGCGGAGACGTTCTCCGTCTTGACTTTGGGGTCGCCCGAGACGACGTAGACAATCTTCGCCATGCGTGCCTATCCTCCGATTATATGAACAGTGTTGTGTTGGATTTGTACGAGCTGCTGAGGAATGCGGCCACGCCGCCCACCTCCACGCCGTCCAGGAGGTCCTCCTTCTTCATGCCCATGACGTCCATGGACATCTGGCAGCCGATGATGCGCACGCCGAACTCCCGGGCCATCTCGATGAGGCTCTCGAGCTGCTCGACGTTCTTCTTGCCCATCATGTAGCGGAAGAGTCTGGGGCCGATGCCGCCGAAGTTCATCTTCGAGGTGGCCAGTTTGCCCGCGCCCTTGGGGCGCATCCAGAGGACCATCTTCTCGAGGAAACCCCTTCCGGAGGTGCGGAAGGACGCCTTCTTGATGACGTCCAGCCCCCAGAAGGTGACGAAGATGGTCACGTCCTTGCCCATGGCCAAGGCGCCGTTGGCGATGATGAAGGCCGCCATGGCCTTGTCGAAGTCGCCGCTGAACAGGACCATGGTAAGCTGGTTATCCTTGCCCTCCAGTTTGCCGATTCTTTCTTCCAGTTCCTTTATCTTCTCCGTGACGCCGGAGTTGGCGGTGACCTGTGCGTCGCTCATGACGATACCTCCCCTACTTCTTCACCACGGTAGCCGTGATGTCCTTGCCTTCCTTGGTGATGTTGTCAAGCTTGTTTCCGGTCTCCTCGACCCAGGCCTTGATGTCGGGCTCAAAGCCGGGGTCGTCGCAGACGATTTCGAAGACCTCGCCCGAGCCCGCCTTCTTGAAGGCCATGGCGGTCTTCATGATGGGCATCGGGCATGCCATCCCCCTGAAATCCAGTTTCTCTGCCATTGCTTACCCTCCTCGTTTATATCCTTTTTTTCCGGGTCGTTCTACCCATATTTTGCCCTATTATAAAACAATTGGCTATGGATTTCTACAGTTTAGAAACTCCTTAACCATATTTTGTTTAGAAACTTATTGACAATCCCTCGCCCCTTCCTTTAATATGCCGGAACCGATTTTCCCGGCATGCTCCGGCGGCCGGTGTTTGTCGGTGACGAACGGGGACGGACATGGTACTCTTTGCACAATGGACATGGGCGCGTCCGGTAGGGGTTTCCGGGAACGGGGTAATATGTCCGCGGCCCGCAAGGGGCGCAGAGTCTTTTTATCTCAATAAAACCGGGAGGTAACGAAAAGGAGGGAGCATGAAAAGGATTCTCTGCATCTTGCTCGTATGTGGCATGGTGGCCGTCCTGGCGCCCACGGCGCAGGCCACAAATGGTGACAACCTCATAGCCGTGGGTCCCATCGCCCGGGCCATGGGCGGGGTGGGCATAGCCGCCCCCCAGGACGCCATCAGCGCGGTCTTTTCCAACCCGGCGGCGATGTGTTTCGGGCCGTACTGCCCCGGCTCGGAGGTGAACTTCGCCGGCACGCTCTTCATGCCGTCGCCGGAGGGGAAAATCACCATCCAGGGCGTCGGCGTCATCGATGCGGACAGCGACGAGAAGGTCTACGCCATCCCGGCCTTCGGCCTCTCCGTGCCCATCAACCCCAAGCTCCGGTTTGGCCTGGCGGCCTTCGGCGTCTCCGGCCTGGGCGTGGACTACCGGGATACGGCTATCGAAGACCCCACATTTTTTGATTTCTCAGGCGTGGGAGCGGGACCTTTCGCCCCTCTTGCCAGCGGCGAGTACACCCAGCTTCAGATCATGAAGTTCTCGCCCAACATCGCCTACCTGGTCAACGACAAGCTCTCGGTAGGTCTGGGCGTGCAGATCATCTACTCTTCCCTGGATTTCAGAAACGGCTCCTCTTTCAATTATGGCGCCGGCGTGCAGGTGGGGGCCATCTACAAGGCCACCGACATGCTCTCCCTGGGCGTGACGTATCAATCCCCGCAGTCGGTGGACCACAAGAACGTGCTCGCCGCAAATGGACAGAACGCCGACCTGAAGCTGGAGTCCCCTCAGGAGGTGGGCGTGGGGGTGGCTTTCGAGCCCCTGCCCGGGCAGCTCCTCCTCGAGGTCGACGGCAAGTGGGTCAACTGGAGCGGCGCCAAAGGCTATGAGGACTTCGGCTGGGACGACCAGTTTGTGGTCGCCGTGGGCGGGCAGTACAAGCCCGTCCCCAAGCTGGCCCTCCGCCTGGGCTACAATTACGCCAAGAACCCGGTGGACGAGAACAACGGCTGGGACGGCAGTTTCGGCGTTTCCGGACCCAACGACGTTGTCATGGTCCAGGGAACCCCCTTCCCGCGGTATTACTATGAGACTTTCCGGATTATCGGTTTCCCCGCCATCGTCCAGCACCACATCACCGGCGGGGTGGGCTACGAGTTTACGAACAACTTCGCCATGAACCTGGCCTACACGCATGCCTTCTCGGAGACGCTGACGGAGTCCGGGACGGACCCCTTCGGCAGGCCCGTGGCCCTGGAGTCCCAGCTTTCCGAAAACAGCCTGGAGTTCGGCGTCACCTGGAGGTTTTAGAGGCGAAAGCCCCGGCTCCGAAATCTGTGTATAATAGAAAGAGGCGGCCTGGAGGCCGCCTCTTTCATCTCAAGACGGAAGGACGGCGGTACATGATGAAAAAAGTCCTCACGGCTTTTGCTCTGCTTGCGGCACTCCTGGTTTTCCTCCCCCTTGCGAGGGCGGGCGATGCGCGGGAAGATGCAGTTTTCCCTCCGTTCACCCTGACCACCATGGACGGCAGGACCATCGACTCGGCGGACCTCCGGGGCACGCCCCTGTTCGTAAACGTCATGGCCACATGGTGCCCGCCCTGTAAGCGGGAGGCCCCGGACGTGGAGCGCGCCTGGCGGGAGTTCAAGGGCAAGGTGCAGTTCATCGGCATCTTCGTGGCAAGCGGCGATAGGGCGATGGAAGACTTCGTGGAGAAATACGACCTCACCTTCCCCGCGGGCAAGGACCCGGGTATCGTGGGGGACCTGAACCTGGTGGCGTTCCCGGTGGGCATTTTCGTCACGCCCGGGGGCAAGATAGCAAAGATGCACTACGGGGGCATCACGTACGAGGAGCTGAAGACCTCCCTGGAGGAAATACTGAAAGAAGGCGATTGAGGGAAGCGCCCTCCGGCGGCTAAAGGGGACCGCCCCTGGCGAGCGGGGCTTTTCGTACCTATTCCTTTACGTTGGGGAATACAAAGACGACCCGGTCGGACTTGCCCCCCGCCTTTATGTCCAGCCTGATTTCCCAAAGCCCGCCCATGCTCAACAGCAGGTTCGTGCGATAGACCCCGCCGCCCTTGTCATGGACCCTGACGGTCCATGGAACGCCGTGCCCCATCTCCGGCATCCAGGGACTCACATTTATAGAGGCGCCTTCCACCGGCTTGCCGTCCGGCCCGGTTACGCGCAATTCGACCAGGTTCTTGCCCTTCCTGAGCTCGCCTTTCTCGATTTTCATCTTTACCGTGAAAATCCCCTGCTTGCCCGTCTGGGTTACCTGGGTGGAACAGGCGGAAAGCAGGAGGGCGCATACGAACAAAGCGGAAACTATCCTGGCCAAGGGCACCTCCTTTAGCGGAAATCCGCACAGGGCAAGCTACCACAGCACCCTCCGTCACGTCAAGGCCAGGAGCCGTTTTCTTAAACAGAGCAGCCACTATTTCGTCACCGCTTCGATGGACAAAATAAAAGTGTCTGGACACTCGCTGGGGGCCGTCGCCCCCCTTAACCGCAGGGGGCCGAGCCCCCCTTGCCGAAGGGGCAGACGGGGTATCGGCATTCGGGGCAGTTCAGGCAGAGCCCGCCGTGGCCCAGGGCGGCCAGGTCGCCTCTGGTGATGCGCTCACCGGCCAGCACGCGGGGAAGCACCAGGTCGAAGGCCGTGCTCCGGTGGTACAGCCCGCAGGCGGGCACCCCGAGGACGGGGACTTCTCCCAGGTAGGCCACCAGCAACATGGCCCCGGGGAGCACGGCGGAGCCGTAGACGATGCCGGTGGCCCCGAGCCGGGCGATGGCAAAGCGGGTCACATCGTCGGGGTCCACGGACATCCCCCCGGTGGTGATAAGGAGGTCCGCCCCGGCCTCAAGAAGCTCCCTCATCCGGCCCTCGATGGCGGACTCCTCGTCGGGGACGTAATGAAGGCCCACCACCTCGCCACTCAGATCGATAGCCATATAACCAATCGTGGGGTACGCGCTGCCCGGCCCGCTGCGGATGTTGACATTTGTGTTGGCGGTCACGTAGGGCTTACCAGGGCGTGGCGTGGGCACGATCACGATGATGGTGCCAGACGTACCGCCGGGCGGGGCCACAATATCGGAGGTGTCGCCGGGTGGCCGGGGTGTGGCGAGGCTTAGAGCCGGTTTGCCGGCGCGGGGCCGCCGCATGGGCTTGACCTCGAGCACCCCGCGGGGGGCGCTCCGGGCGGCCGCGAGGGCCTCGTCCAGGGCGGAGCGCTTTATGACGAGGGGTATGGCGCGGGTGGCAGCCACGACCCGGCCCTTTCTGACCACGGTGTTGGTGTGCAGGGAGGCGCACATCACCTCTCCCTGCATGTTGAAAGCATGGAGGGCCCCCGCGTGCACCTTGAGGAGGCCGTCCCGTGCGGCCACAAGCTCTATCTTGCCCTCCCTGGGCTCTCCCCCGGGGGCCACGCCCTCGCCCGCAAGGGCATGGGCCAGCTCGCGGGCAGCCTCGTCCTCGTGCATCTCGTCGGGGCCCACCTCCAGGATGAAAAGGCTCTCCTTCCCCAGCCGCTGCAGATGGCAGATGTCCTCCCGGTGGATGACCTGCCCCTTTCTGAAGGCTCGCCCCTTGAACTCCCCCGGGCGGATTTCCGTGATGTCATGGGCCAGCACCATGCCCACCGCGTCCTTGAGGGGAACGCTACGCATGTCCCGCCCTTCGGTCTCACACACGGCGGGCTCTCCCGGAGGAAGTTCTCACTCCCGCAGGCGGCCCCGTACGGGACCGAAGGGGGCTTTGCGCCCGTTTTGAAGGGGGAAGCGTGAAATATAGCGCATGCGATATGGCCATGGGAAAAGTCGCGGAGAGGCCCCGCCTTCTCCTTAGAAGAAGCCTATAGCAGCCGCCCCGGCATGTCAAGCGGGCGGCGGCCCGCGGCGTCTGAAGCGGGCGGCGGCCAGCAAGGGACCGCATCCGCATCTAACCAGAGAGCAGTCAGCAGCTCATTCCGCTCAAATGGACGAAGAGCGCCGGACACCTGAAAAGTGTCTGGACACCCGCTGGGGGCCGAACCCCCTTAGCCGCTGGGGACCGCGTCCGCCCGAGCCCCCTAACTTGTATGGGCGAGGGAATTCATGTATTATCTATGGGTCACGATGGGGGACGGCCAAAGTCAGATCAAACCCATGAGCACGACGGGCATCGGAAGCCTGCCCCACATGCGAGCCTCGGACGCCGCCGCGCTCTGCCTGGAGTCCTTCGACATCCCCTTCTGGCCCCAGCTGCCCAACGTCTCCTTCACCGAGCAGATGATACCCCAGTACGCCGAAGGGCTGCCCTCCCTCAAGGTGGACCCCGAGCGCCGCTCCATATGGGTGGAGAGAAACGAGGAGGAGATGGCCCGGTTTTACGAGAGCGTGGCCGAGCGCTCCCGGGTGGCCATCTCCAAGGAGAGCGCCCACGGGCTGTACGCCTTTCTGGAGAAGGTGAAGACCCGCCGGTTCCCCTTCCTCAAGGGGCAGATAACCGGGCCCGTCACCTTTACCCTGGGGCTTGTCGACAGGGAGGGAAAGCCCATCTACTACGACGAGGAGATGCGGGAGATAAGCCTCATGCTCCTTCAGGCCAAGGCCCGCTGGCAGGTGGACATCCTGTCGGCTTTCGCGCACAAGGTCATCATCTTCATCGACGAGCCCATCCTCTCCGCCCTGGGCGGGACGACCTACATGGGGGTGAGCCCGGAGGAGACCCACAGGCTCCTGGCCGAGTGCGCCCGGGCCATCCGTGAGGTGGGCGCCCTCTCGGGCATCCACTGCTGCGGGCGCGCGGAGTGGCCCCTGGTGATGAAGACCGGGGTGGACATCCTCAACTTCGACGCCTACGAGTTCGGCTTCACCCTGGGCATCTACCCCGAGGAGACGAAGGAGTACCTCTCCCGGGGCGGGTACATCGCATGGGGCATCGTGCCCACGAGCGAGGTGGTCAGAAACGAGGACGACCTTTCCCTGGCCCGGCTTTTCCGGGAGACGATGGAGAGCCTTACCAAAAGCGGCATCCCCGAGGACCTTCTGCTTTCGCGGAGCCTCCTCACCCCGTCCTGCGGCACCGGGTCGCTGAGCGTGGAGGACACGCTCAAGGTCTTTCAGACCCTGATGCGGCTCAAGGAGGGCCTCACCTGATGCCCGAGGGGGTGTTCATCTCCCTCGAGGGCATCGAAGGCACCGGAAAGTCCACGCAGGCCGCGCTCCTTGCCGATGCCCTCAGGGCGCGGGGCATCCCCGTGGTGCTTACGGCCGAGCCGGGCGGGACCCCCCTGGGGGAGAGAATCAGGGCGCTCCTCCTGGATGCCGCCCACCAGGGCATGGACCCCATGACCGAGCTTCTCCTTTACGCCGCCTCCCGCAGGCAGCACCTCGCGGAGGTCATCCTGCCCTCGCTTGCGGAGGGGAAGACGGTCGTAACCGACCGCTTCAGCGACTCCACCCGCGCGTACCAGGGCGCCGCGCGGGGCATTGCCGCAGAGACCCTGGATGCCGTGGACCGGCTGGCCACGGGAGGCCTCAGGCCGCACCTGACCATCGTGCTTGACATGGAGGTGGAGCGGGGGCTTGAGAGGAACCGGGCCGCGGGCAAGCTCCTTGACAGGCTGGAGCAGGAGGAGACGGCCTTTCACCGGCGGGTGCGGGAGGGCTTTCTTGCCATCGCTAAGAAGGAACCGGAGCGCGTCCGCGTGGTCAGCGCCGAGGGGAGCATGCAGGAGGTGCACCGGCGGGTGATGCAGGTGGTGGGGGAGGTTGTGGGCGTGTGAGGGCTTTTGGTCGTTTTCGGGGGAGGAGATGAGGGGTTGCGGCTTTCACCGCGAGTCAATAGGTTCAAAAGATTGAAACTGTTGAAGACTTCATCCGAAACAAACATACGATGGTTTCAACAAGGCGTACGTAGATCAGCAACAGCTCTTCAGAACCGAGAAACGTTATTTTAAGGTATTATTCGCCTTGCAACGATTTCTAGATTTAGGCTGGCCTGATTCACAAATGCGTCCCAATTATTAAATGTGCGTATACTCGCTTTCCTGACATTAGGCGCTTCTGTGGTCTGACGAAGTTTTTCTGGAAGGAGATACATTGCTTGTTGTATCGCTTGTATAATAGGATACCTGTCCAGTGTAGGTATTTTGTCAGGATCTATAAAACCTCGCTGTATTGTGCCAGAGCATACTCTAAGGTTTTCAGGCCAAAACTTTCTCTGCGCTGCATTCCTTGGTAATATCGTACTAGTTTCATAATCATTTGCCCACGAAAGGTAAGCGTCCCGAACTTTACTAAAGAGTTCTACGGAGATGACACTTATATCCAAGTCTGATTGCGCCCCAAACTCACGGCCAAAGTTATCATCGGGGCTCATCGATTGGCCCAAGCGGGCGCTTCCTATTAGAGTAATATCCTTTGGCCCAACGTCAAGCCTATTCGCCAGCCAAACTCTGATAGATTCGTACAGTGCGGGTTTAGCACGAAAGGCAAAAGGAATGCCCTCGGATAGCCAAAGGCGAACGATTGCCTGACGATCGTCGATCTTTCCTTTCAGTGCAGCATCAGCAATAATTCGAGCCGCAGGGTAAAAATCCACTAGTAGATCAAGGGCTGGCGAAACTCTAAATGGTTGCATATCTCACCCGTGCGGATAAGCCCGCATAAGTTCTTCCACATTGATGGCTTTTGTATAGGGTAAGCAAATGCCTTGACCGTCTTTCAATCTTTCTAGTCCAGACGTCAGTAATATGTCTTGGCTGTGGATATTTAATTCTGGCAACCAAGCTTGCTACGTCTTCAGTTGCAATCGCAGAAGGATCGATGCAAAGACGCTGACAAGCCGCTCTCAAGCTGTCCATTTGCCACCCATAGTATCCGATTTGCAAATAGATACTAGGCAAGACGGACTTTGGAACAACTCGTACGACTAGAGTAGCCAGAGCCATTTCCTTGATTTTTCTTCGGATGGTATTTTCAAAGCGCCCCGTGAGTACACGAACAATCTGCATTTCAATTGTGCTTGCACCCTCCCGCTTACCTACAATGAAGGTACGCCACAGAGACCTGCAGACAGCGATCACATCAATACCGCCATGTGAAAAGAACCTGTGGTCTTCTCCTGAAATTAGGAGAGACTGAAGCGGTTGAGACGGTCGGTTGTCGAGTTCAATCAGAAATGCAAAATATTGCTCTTTCAGCTTTAAAGCAAGGTTTGACCATTCATCTCTCAACAATATTTCAGACAGCCATGCAATGACATGCGCAAAGTGCTTCATAATATGAGCTTATGCAAGAATCTGAGGTTATATAGCCTTCTTTTTCTACCAGTCTTTATCTTCAAGGGACAATTCTTATCTTTGCTTTCTCTTCTTTGCCAAAATAAGTGGCATATGATTTTGTGGAAGCAGTTCCTCCAGGGGATAGACCTTCAACGTATGCGAAATCGCTAGTAATAATATTGCCCTTCGCATCATATGTTGTAAATTCAATCTTGAGAAGTTCTACGTAATTATTTGTATTATTGCGTACCTCGACAGTCCATATGACCGCACCTCTGGTGCCAAATGATGGATCCTTATACCAGTTCCAATTTTCAATTTCAAATGAAGGTAAGGGATAGGATTTTAGCAACTTCTCATATACGAATCCCTTCTTATCGCCATTCTTATAAACAGCAATCCAACCATTTTCTGAGTCGGCTACTTCTACTTTTTCTCCTCTTCTTAATGAGCCTACCACTTTAAAATCTGTTCCGCGTCCTGACCTGATATTAATAGTCTGGTGAGCATAACGTTTTCCACGTGTAGGTTTACTTTCACCTGTTGATTTATATGTAGAACCTACGTTAGTTGTTTCAGTTTCTGGGTACTCGTAATTCTTCGCTATAAGGTAAGGAATGAAGATCGCTGCCAGAATAATAATCAGAAACGCAGTACCACAACCTATTCCCTTTTTGAGAGGTGCACCACAATTAGGGCAACGCTTTGCTTTTGAGCTGATCTCATGTCCGCATTCTTTGCACTTCTTTAACGCCATTATAAATGCCCCATTATTTTGGAACTAAAATAGAATTTCCCCATTTGTGCCTATCGATTATTGGTTGTAATTTATAACTCTTGGGCCCTCTATGTCAATATTTAGTTCAGGAAGGAAACCACGAGTGGCGATGAGATGAAGATATTGTTTTCTCGTCGCGTCACTGGATAATGATCTTGTCTGGCTTCGCTTCTGCGACCCAATTTGCAATTTCCCGGATATCCGAATTCCTGCCCACGGCGATACAGCCCGCTGTCCAGTCCACCCACGTCGTGAGCCTTCCCAACCATGCCAAAGCCCACCAAGGCCCGTGTATGCCGATGTTGCTGCCCGTGAAACCGCTGACCTTTTGTTCCGCAGTGGGATAATGGACGGGAATAAAGATATGGAATCTACGCGATGGGCGAGGTTTGCCTAAAGAATAGGTGCCCAGGGGTGTCTTACCATCGCCTTCGCTATACTTCCCTGTGCCTCGGCGTCCGATGGATACCGGGAATGTCCGGTGCACGTGCCCCGATGCGCAGAGAGACAATCGCCCGGCCTGCGTTCGGACGACGATATGAGGATTCTTATCCGAGGAACACGGCTCGTCTTCTGCGTTGCTAGGTGACGGGTAAGAAGATAGGAAGGCGAGGGAAAGGACAACGAGTGCTGCGCCTAACTTCCCCTTTACTCCGGGAATCGGCTCCCCCCTCTAGAACCTCACGCCCAGGATGCTGGCGCGCACCACCACGTCTTCTTCCTGCGACATCTCTTCCTTGCGGTCCTGAATATTGATCGTCGGGGTGGCGACCTTTACTTCGTTGTTTTGTATCTGCACCAGGCTCCCCACGTCGGAGACCCCCAGGACAAGGCCGCCCACGGCCCCCACAAGGATGCCGATGCCCATCTTCTCGCCCAGGTGGTCCTGGTCGACCAGATAGACCGCCCCGCCCACGACCGCGCCGATGGCCGCACCGTAGACGACGTCGGTGAAGATGACCTCTCCCGAGGCGGCCAGGGCGCTCCCGGAGAAAAGGAACAGGAAAATAAGGACGAAAACGATGAGCCGGCGCGCCATTGCTACCTCCCGGGGGTTCTTGCAGTCCGGGTATTATACCATACCGGCGGGGCGCACACGGGCCGGGCACTAAGCGGGTGATTATGAAAGGCTTTTGGCGGGAGGTGAAAACGGGGTCCGGGACCCCTCAGGACTTGTTTTTCAGGTATTCCCTCAGGGCAGCGGCGTTGTTGAGCTTTTCCTCCTTCGAGCCGAAAAGGAGGGTGAGGGTGCCCTTGTTCATGAGGTTTCTGAGCGTCCGGATTTCCTCTTCCTTCTTCTTGAGCTCCTTGAAGTAGCGCGCCTTGAACTCCTCCCACTTCTCCGGGTCGTGGCCGTACCACTTTCTGAGCGCGGTGCTCGGGGCCACCTCCTTGAGCCAGAGGTCAAGTGCGGCCTCCTCTTTTTTCATCCCCCGGGGCCAGACCCTGTCCACCAGCACCCGCTGGCCGTCGGCCCTCGTGGGCTTCTCGTAGACGCGCTTCACCTTGACAGGCATGGCCCATTTTAGCACCGCGGAGCGGGGAGTCAAAGAGAGGAAAGACGGTAAAGGGCACGGGTGCCCACTGGCGCCCACAAAAAAAGCCCCCCGGCTTGCGCCGGGGGGCTTTCACACCTTCGGCCCGCTACGCTTTCTGAACGTTGACGGCCTTGGGTCCCTTCGGTCCCTGTTCGATATCGAAAGTGACGGCCTGTCCCTCGGCGAGCGTCTTGAAATGAAACCGAAGCCTTTGGTTTCGTTGAACCACTTAACCGTACCCTTTGCCAACTTGCTGCTACCTCCTTTGATGATTAGGGTGAGTCCTGGGAACCGGCCGCCACAAAAAAAGACCACTCAGGCTCCGCTTCGTCCAAGTGGTCTTCTGTGAGGCTATTCCAATTCCTGCAAAACCTCTCTCCGGTAATATGATGACATTGCCATGGGGAAAAAGTCAACATACTTTTTGCACTGGAGGGGGCCCCGTCGAGCCGGCCTATCCGCGCCCTTCCACCCGCTCTGCGCCTACCTCCGTGCCGCCTCCCGGGCCTGCCTCGCGGGGCTCGCGCATGGCGCCTTCCAGGACCTCTACAAGATGAAGGACGCGCCCGTGGACCCGGGAGAGCTGAAGCATGCACCCCGGGCAGGCGGTGACCAGGGTGTGGGCGGGCGCATAGGCCCGGGCCCTTCTTTCAAGAAGGGCCTCCGAGGTCTCCCGGTGGGTGAGGGCGGCGCTCAGTCCGCAGCAGCCCTGCTCCGCCTCGAGGACATCGAGCCCCGCCCGCCTCATCAGCTCCCGGGGCTCTTCCCACACCCCCAGGGCGTACCTCAGATGGCAGGGGTCGTGGAAGGCCGCCGCGCCCTGCGCCTTCTCCGGCAGGAGCGCCAGGTCCTCCCCGTGCAGGAAGGCCGTGGCGTCCATGGCCCGGGCGAGGCCCTCCCCCACAAAGAGGGGATAGTGCTCCCTCAGGGTTACCGTGCAGGTGGGGCAGAGGCTCAGGACGGCTTGACCTGGAGCTTTCCAAAGACGCTCAGGTTGCGCCGGGCCATCTCGACGGCCTCCTTCTCCCTGCCCAGAAGCAGGAGGGGCGAGCCGCAGCAGGCCTCCCCGGCGGGGAGGACCACCTCGTACCCCTGGGCCAGGAGCAGGCGGAGAAGCGCCTCCCCCAGATGGGGCATGAGGAAGTTCACCACGCACCCGGTGAAGACCGCCACCCGCCCCCTGGGCCTCCCGCGGGGCTTGAGCACCCGGGAGCCCCCCTTCCGGAGGGGGGCCTCGTCGGGAAGGGGAAGGTCAAAGGGCAGGAGGCCCCGCTTTCTGAGCCGGGGCAGCAGGGGGCGGGCCGCCCTGGCAACCCTGAAGGATGCAGCGGGCATCTTGAGGGCCCGCGCGGTGAGCCGGCCCAGGCGGCGCACGCGGGCGTTTTTCCGGGCCACCTCCCTGCGGCCTTCAAAGAGGGCGCGGGTCACGCGGACGCCGGCGGGGCAGGTGCTCTCGCACACCCCGCAGAGGAGACAGCTCAGGAGCCTTTCCTGAAGGAGCCCGGAGCATTCGATTTCGCCCCTGGCCAGCGCCCGCACGAGCATGAGCCGCCCCCGGGCGGAGAGGGGCTCCACGGGCGAGAGCGTGTGGGTGGGGCAGAGGGCCTTGCAACTGCCGCACCGGACGCACTCCTCTATGTCCAGAAGAATCTCCTCGTTCACCGGAGCGTCCTGTTGAGGTTTCCCGAGCGAAACCCCCCGAGGTCCAGGGCCACGAAGCTGTAGCCGAGCCCGGTCAGGTGGTGGACGACCTCCTCCCTCAGAGAGAGGAGCTTTTCCATGTCCCCGGCGGGCACCTCGATGCGGGCCGTCTCGCCGTGGTCGCGCACGCGGAGCTCCCTGAGCCCGCGCGTGCGCAGGAACTCCTCGGCCTTTTCCACGCGCCTCAGGGCCTCCGGGGTGATGCGCCTCCCGTAGGGAAAGCGCGACGAGAGGCACGGCGAGGCGGGCTTTTGCCAGGTGTCAAGCCCCAGGGCCCGGGAGGCCGCCCGTATCTCGGCCTTGCGGAAGCCGCACTCCAGAAGGGGGCTTCTCACCCCGTGCCTGCGGGCAGCTTCCCTGCCGGGGCGGTAGTCCTGGGCGTCCTCCAGGGTGCTGCCGTCAAGGACCACGGCATAGCCCTCCTCCCCGGCCAGACGGCACAGGGTGCCGAACAGCTCGTTCTTGCAGTGAAAGCACCTGTCGGGATGGTTCCTCAAGAAGTTTTCGTCCTTCGTCTCCCTGGAGTCGATGACGCGGTGGGCCACCCCCAGCTCCGCCGCAAGCCGCAGCGCATCGGCGAGGTCCGCCTGCGGGGTGGCGGCCGAGCGGGCCGTCACGGCCATGGCGGGGATGCCCGCCATGGAGAGGGCCTTCAGCAGAAAGCTGCTGTCCACCCCGCCAGAGTACGCCAGCACGGCGCTTTCCATCCGGCGGAGGGCCTTGAGCAGGGCCTTGAGTTTGGGCTCATGGAGTTCCTGGTCATGCATGGGGGTGCAAAGATAACCTCTCCTTTATTTATTATACGCGGGGAGGGGGGACATTTCCGCCCGGCGTGGTCGGGGCAGGCACGCGCGACCTTGCCGGGGGCGCCGTCCTCAGGAGGCGGAGATGTCGTAGTTCTCCTGGTGCAGGTGGTGGTCGGCCGTTACGATGATCTTTACGCCGTGGCCCTGCTCCACCTCCTCCAGGGCCTGCCTCTCCTCGTCCGAGAGTATTTCGGCCACCGCCGGGTGGGCCGTGATGCTGATGCGCTTGGCCCTTCCGGCCGCGGCCTTGCGGACCTTGCGGAGAATCTCGTAGCAGAGTGTCTGGGGCGACTTCACGAAGCCCTTCCCCTCGCAGTACGGGCAGGTCTCGCAGAGGATGCGCCCCAGGCTCTCCCGCACCCGCTTGCGGGTCATCTGGATGAGGCCCAGCTCCGAGATGTGCGAGATGGTGTTCTTGGCGCGGTCGCGCCCCAGGGCCTCGGAGAAGGCATGGAAGACCTTCTCCCGGTTCTCGGCGCGCTCCATGTCGATGAAGTCGATGATGATGATGCCTCCCAGGTTCCTGAGCCGTATCTGGTAGGCCACTTCCTTGACCGCCTCGAGGTTGGTCCTCAGGATGGTGTCCTCCAGGTCCTCCTTGCCTACAAACTTTCCGGTGTTGACGTCGATGACCGTCATGGCCTCGGTCTGGTCTATGACGATGTACCCGCCGGATTTGAGCCAGACCTTTCGGCCCATGGCCCGGGTGAGCTCCACCTCGATGCCGTGGGCCTCGAAGAGGGGCTCGGTCCCCTCGTACAGCTCTATGCGCTCCAGGAGGCGGGGAAAATACGTGCTGACGAAGTCCTGAAGGTCCCGGTAGGCCTCCCGGGAGTCGATGGTCAGCCGCTCGACGTCGTGGCCCATGAGGTCCCGGAGGGTGCGGTAGACCAGGTCCAGGTCGCTGTGGAGCTTGAAAGGCGCGCCCACCTGGTCCTTCTTTTTCTGGATATTCTCCCAGAGGCGGGCGAGGAACTCCAGGTCCCCCTGTATCTCGGCATAACTGGCGTCCTCGCTGGCGGTCCGGACGATGAGCCCCATGCCCTCGGGCTTTATCTCGGCCACCAGGGCCTTCAGCCGGGAGCGCTCGGTCTCGTCGCTTATCCGGCGGGAGACCCCTATGTGGTCGACGTTGGGCATGAGGACGAGGTAGCGGCCCGGGATGGTTATGTAGGAGGTCACGCGCGCCCCCTTGGAGCCCAGGGGGTCCTTGGAGACCTGCACGATGACCTCCTGGCCCTCCTGGATGAGCTCCTCGATGTGCAGGTCGTTGCGTCTGCGCTTGCTCACCAGGTCCAGCCCCACGGGGCCGGCCTCCTCCTCCTCGAAGAGGTCGGCGTAGTCCTCCTCGATGAGGTCCGTCCTGATGTCTCCCACGTAGAGGAAGGCCGATTTCTCAAGCCCGATGTCCACGAAGGCCGACTGCATGCCCGGAAGAATCTTGACCACCCTGCCCTTGTAGATGTTGCCCACCAGGGAGGCGTCCTTCTTCCGCTCCACGTACAGCTCCACCACCTGCCCTCCCTCCAGGAGGGCCACCCGCGTTTCCTCCGGCGTGACGTTTACGAGGATGCTGTCCGCCATGCGTCCTCCTTCTGGAGGGGTGTGGCCCAGCGCCCGTCCCTCCTGCCGTAAAGCTCCACCCGCGTGACGTCAATCTCCGCGGCCTCCACGCCGAAAAGAACGCCGGTAATCTCGTCCATGCGCACCTTTTTCTCGCCGAGGTCCCTCAGGGTAAGCCGCACCGTGCCCTCCCCGAGCAGGCGGGCGTCCTCGACCATGGGGCGGATGTCCACGACGCCCTTCTCGCGCTGCACGATGACCTTCTCCCTCCGCATGAAGGCGTTCGCCCGTGCCGGGTCCCCGCCTTTCATCTCGTAGATGTAGCGGGAGACGAAGGCCTGAAGGGAGGGCTCCCGCGTCCCCACCGGGGCCAGCTCGTGTATCCGCACGCCTTCTCCCAGGGTGGCGTTGGTCCTCCTTTTTATCTCGCTCAGGGTCATGAGGGGAAGGCACTCCATGTCGAAGTACTCCGCCAGCCCCGCCACGCCCACGCCCAGGGGCGGGCCGAAGGCCACCCGGGGCGTGGGGCTGAACCCGTGGGTGTACTGCAGGGCCACACCCGCCCGGAGAAGGGCCCGGGTCACGTGGGTCATGAGCTCCCTGTGGGAGAGATACCGGAGGACGCCTTCCTTGGAGAACAGGACCCGCAGGCGGACGGGCTTTCTGGGCGGAAGGGCCTGCGGAGCCGCGGCGGGGGCGGCCCGGCCGGCATCCCATGGCGGGGGGGCGGGGGCGGGCTCGCCGGCGCTTCTGCACCTCAGGCCGCAGGCCGCACAGGAGGTCCGGCAACTCGGCGTGAAGGCGGCCTCGCGGGCCCGCTTGTACTCCTTCACCAGAAACTCCTTCTTGATGCCGGTATCGACGATGTCCCAGGGAAGCTCCTCGTCGAGGCCGTAGCTGCGGGCGGCCTGGGCCCGGGCGTCGACTCCCGTGCGCTCCATGGCCCGCTCCCAGGCCCCCATGTCGAAGGCCTCGGTCCATCCGTCCAGGCGGGCCCCTTCGCGGAAGGCGGCGAGGATGAGCTCCCCGGTGCGCTCGTCTCCCCTGGCCAGGGCCGCCTCAAGCATGCTCATCCGCTCGTCGTGGACCTTGAGGGTCGCCTTCTTGAGCCTGCTTCTGAGCAGGCGGCGCTTCTCCCGCATGCTCTCTTCCCGCACCTGCCCCATCCACTGAAAGGGCGTGTGGGCCTTGGGCACCAGGGGGGAGACGGCCACGCTGACATTGACATAGCGCGAGGTGTGGCGCTTGGCCGCCTTCAGTGTCCGCCTTACCATCTCGGCGATGCCCTCCAGGTCTTCGTCCGTCTCCGTAGGCAGACCCATCATGAAGTAGAGCTTCAGGTTCTGCCAGCCCTCCCTGAAAAGAGTGTCCACCGCCCTCAGGTAGTCCTCCTCGGAGAAATCCTTGTTTATCACCTGCCTGAGCCGCTCGCTCCCGGCCTCCGGCGCTATGGTGAAGCCCGTCTTCTTCACGGCGCGAATCTCCCTTAAAAGCTCCTCGCTCACGGCCCCGACTCTCAGGGACGGCAGAGAGATGGAGACCCTTCGTCCGGCCTGCCTCCGGTTGAAGGCCCGGAGCACTTCGGTCAGGCAGCTGTAGTCCCCGGCGCTCAGCGAGGAGAAGGCGACCTCTTCGTAGCCGGTGTTCCTCAGGGATTCCTCGGCAATCCGGAGCACCCGCTCCGGAGAGCGCTCCCTCAGGGGGCGATAGACGTACCCCGCCTGGCAGAACCTGCATCCCATGGGACAGCCCCGGGAGACTTCCACGGTGACCCGGTCGTGCACTATCTGGGCATAGGGGAGCACCGGAGCGGTGGGATAGGGCGCCTCATCCAGGGAGTCGATGAGCCTGCGCCTCACCCGAACCCCCTTGCCGTGAAGGAGCGGGACGTAGACACCCTCTATCCCGGCCAGTGCCCCAAGGAGGGCGTCCCTCTTCCTCGCCGGCTCCGTCTTCCACATGTGCACCGTATCCAGTATCTCGGGCACGGCCTCCTCGCCGTCGCCCACAAGGAATGCATCCACGAAGGGGGCCAGGGGCAAGGGGTTCATCGCACAGGGCCCCCCGCAGAGGACAAGGGGATGCGCTTCGCTTCGCTCCTCGGCCCTGAGGGGGATGCCCGAGAGCTCGAGCATGCTCAGGACCGAGGTGTAGGAAAGCTCGTACTGCAGGCTCAGCCCCAGGACGTCGAACTCCCTCACCGGAAGGCCGCTCTCCAGCGTGCGCAGGGGCTCGCCCCGCCCCCGGAGGGCCTCCTCCATGTCCAGCCAGGGGTGAAACACGCGCTCGGCCCGGGCGTAAGGAAGGCCGTTTATGATGTGATAAAGAATGCGGAGCCCCAGGTGGGACATGCCCACCTCGTAGAGGTCCGGGAAGGCCAGGGCAACCGTGAGGGCCGCCTCCCCCTTCTTGAGGACGTTTACCTCCGCGTCTATGTAGCGGCTGGGCTTCTGAAATCTCGCGAAATTCACCACTTAGAGCATATCAAAGCCCTTCCAACCTTGGCAAGGAGGCCAGCCTCCATTCACCATACTTTGCAAAGGTTTAAAACATTCGTTTCGCCGTTTGCCGAAGTGGGTCATGGTCGTTCGCCCGCCCCAGGGGGACCAGTCCCCCTTTAAACATTAAACCCGGCTGTTCCTTGGGCACGCCGTTTCGCTGTTCTATCGCTGCGGGCCGCGCCCGGGGACCAGTCCCCCTTTCATCATCTTCGCAAAGATTTTAGGACATTCGGTCCATCGTTAATCGCAGTGGGCCGCGCCCACTTAATCGCTGCGGGCCGGGCCCGCTGGAAATGGGTTTTGTGGAACTTTTATCATAAAGGCATGGGATATGATGTCCTGGTTGTGGGCGGCGGGCATGCCGGGTGCGAGGCGGCCCTGGCTGCCGCGCGCATGGGGGCCCGCACCTGTCTTTTCACGATGAACCTCGACACCATCGCCCAGATGTCCTGCAATCCTGCAGTGGGCGGGCTGGCCAAGGGGCATCTGGTGCGGGAGATAGACGCCCTGGGCGGCGAGATGGCCAGGGCTGCGGACCGGGCGGGCATCCAGTTCCGGGTGCTGAACTGCTCCAAGGGGCCGGCCGTCTGGTCCCTCAGGGCCCAGGCCGACAGGGCCCTGTACAGGCAGGGCATGCGCGAGGTGCTGGAGGGAGAGCCCGGGCTGGCCATCAAGCAGGCGGCGGTGGAGAGGTTGCTGGTCGAAGGCGGCAGGGTGCGGGGCGTGGCCGACGCCACGGGCGCTGCCCACGAGGCCCGTGCGGTCATCGTCACCACCGGGACGTTTCTGAAGGGGCTCATCCATATCGGGCTCGAGCGGCACGAGGCGGGCAGGGCCGGTGAGTTTCCCTCGGTGGGGCTTTCGGACTCACTGCGCTCCCTGGGGTTCAGGATGGGCCGCATGAAGACGGGCACCCCGCCCAGGCTCGACGCCCGGAGCGTGGATTTCTCCCGCACCGCCGAGCAGTGGGGGGACGACCCTCCGGTGCCCTTCTCCTACGCCACCGGGGAAATAGCCAACCCCCAGCTTCCCTGCTACATGACCTACACGAACGAGGAGACCCACCAGGTCATCCTCGTTAACCTGGACCGTTCGCCCCTGTATAGCGGGAGGATAGAGGGGGTGGGCCCCCGCTACTGCCCCTCGGTGGAGGACAAGGTGGTCCGCTTCTCCCACAGGCCCCGGCACCAGGTGTTTTTGGAGCCCGAGGGCCTGAGAACGCGGGAGTACTATGCCAACGGCATATCCACGAGCCTTCCCTACGACGCGCAGGTGCGGCTGGTCAGAAGCATCGCCGGACTGGAGGAGGCCGAGCTCATGCGTCCGGGCTATGCCATCGAGTACGACTTTGTCTTTCCCACCCAGGTGCTCCACAGCCTGGAGACAAAGCCCGTCCGGGGGCTCTACCTGGCCGGGCAGATAAACGGGACGTCGGGCTACGAGGAGGCGGCGGCCCAGGGCCTCATGGCGGGCGTAAACGCCGCCCTGGCCCTTCAGGGGCGGGAGCCCCTGGTCCTCGGAAGGCACGAGGCCTATATCGGGGTCCTCATCGACGACCTGGTGACGAGGGGGACGGCGGAGCCCTACCGGATGTTCACCTCCCGGGCGGAGTACAGGCTCCTCCTGAGGCACGACAACGCCGACCTGAGGCTGAGGGAGAAGGGCCGGGAGGCGGGCCTGGTGCCGGAGCGGGAATACCGGGAGTTTCTGGAAAGGAAAGGCTCCCTCGAAAGGGAGCTCGAAAGGCTTCGCACCGTGCGTGTGCACCCCACGGCCGGGCTGAACGGCGCCCTCAGAAAGCGGGGCTCGGCGGAGCTTTCGGAGAGCGTCCTCCTGGAGCAGCTCCTGAGGCGTCCCGAGGCGGACTACGCCCTCATAGAGGAGTTCGCTCCGCCGCCCAAGCGGCTTCAAAGCGACGTAGCCCGGCAGGTGCAGATAGAAGTGAAATACGGCGGATACATCAAGCGGCAGGCAGAGGCGGCCCGGAGGCTCCGGGCGGCCGAGGAGAGGAAGATACCCCCGGGGTTCGACTACCGCTCCCTGAGGGGGCTGTCGGCGGAGGTGCTGGCCAGGCTCGAGGAGGTGCGCCCCGGGAGCCTGGGGCAGGCCGGGAGAATCCCCGGCATGACCCCCGCGGCCCTCACCCTCATCCTGTTTGCCCTGGAGGGAGGAAGGAAGTCTTGTCCAAGTCGGTAATCGACCTCCGGCAGTTCATGAAACTCCAAAGAGGAGAGGAGTACTACAAGGGGTATTTCATCCCGGCGCATCCGGGATGGCTGCGGGTCATGGTCTCCAAGGTCCGCACGGACGGCCTCGTGGAGGCCCGCGGTTTCCGGGTCTTCCTGGACAGCGGCGGGCACGTCCTGTGGAAGAAGCCCGGCTTCAGCCGCGTGCAGGACGTCTCCACCTTCGAGCGGGACCTGGCGGAGTTCAGGCAGATAATCGAGGGGGCCGGCCTCCTCTTCTTCGTCCAGGACTACAATGGCGGCGGAGGACAGTGAAGGACTGCTCAGGAAGGGGCTTGAGGCCCTGGGCCTCACGCCCTCCGACGAGCAGGTGGCCGCCTTCATGGCCCACCTCGCGCTCCTTCAGAAATGGAACCGCGTCCATAACCTTACCGCCCTTGCCAAGGACAGGGACATTATCGTCAAGCATTTCCTGGACTCCTGCCTCTATCTTCCCCACGTCCCTCCGGAGGCCCGGAGCCTTGCGGACGTGGGCAGCGGGGCGGGGTTTCCGGGCATCCCCGTAAAGCTCTTTCGCCCGGAGCTTGCGGTCTGGCTCATCGAGCCCTCCTCGAAGCGGGCCGCCTTCCTCAGGCAGGCCGTGCGCACCCTCGGCCTGAGGGACGTCCAGGTTCTCCAGGGCCGCCTGGAGGACGTCTCCCCCCTGGGCGTTGACGTCGCCGTCACCCGGGCCCTCATGGAGGTGGCGGTATTCGTCCGGAAGGCATCCCGCATCGTGAGGGCCGGCGGCACCATCGTCATGAGCAAGGGGCCCCGGGTGAAAGAGGAGGCTGCGGGCCTTGCCTTTCCCCACGAGGTCGTCCCCGCCGTCCTGCCCTTCTCCGGGGCGACGCGGTTCATGGTCGTCGTGCACAAGACGGCCTGAGTCTTTCTCCTCCTGGCATTTAATTTGCTTCTTAAAAAGTGAAAGGAGGTGGCCCATGGCATCGTTTTGGAGAGCCGCAGCCCCGGAAGAACGGAGGCCGAGGGGGCAGGTCGTCGCCCTGCCCGAGGGCGTCGTCATATACGTTTGCACAGGCCACAAGTACGTCGAGACGGGGGAATCCCATTCCCCGGGCTGCCAGAAGGAGGAGTTTCCACGCTCAATTCACATCATCAGAAGCGGCCCGGCACAAGAGGCATTTGACGCACTGGGTCCTTTCATGGATGCGTTATTTGAGTCATTTATCTGAGGCTTGTTTGCAAACGCCCTTCCCCCGGAGGCCATAATAGGCCTATGAGCGGAAGAAAAAGGCCCTCTCCTTCAAGGACGAGGAGAGAAGCCGGGGCAGCGAGGACAAAAAGAGAAGGGGAGGGGGCGGGACGAGGGAAGGCCGGCACGCGTGGCCGGCCTTCGCCGCCTGACCCGGGGAGCGTATGCGCCAACGCCCGGTGCAGGCTCCGCCGGGCGGGATGCTCCGGGTTCCAGGGGTGCCCCGGTTTCAAGGGCCGGTAGGGCTGTGCAGCGCCTTCCGCAGGCGCAGAGTTACTGCCGGGAGCATGATATAGTTCACGTATCAATGCCCTAAGGTGTATGGGATATAAGGTATTTTCCGGGCTTCAATCAAAGATAGAAACTAACTGGTTAGTAAAAGCCATAATGTTGTCATTGTCCGGCTTGGCCGGACAATCCAGGACCTGCGTTTCAATATGAGAGGGAAAAAGGGGACTGGTCCCCCCTGGATTCCCCGACCAAGTCGGGGAATGACGCTATTGAAGATGTTTCATGTTTATAATTGCCGGTGTAATATAAAGGGCACTGGTGCCCCGGGCGCGGCCTGGAGCGACCTGACATCGGAACGATTTACTCAGGGGACGGCTCCGGAACCAACCACGTCTCGATTGATGTTTAAAAAGGGCACTGGTGCCCGCCGAAAACCTGTAAACCTTTCCTTGACGAGTCGTCAGAATTTACTTGATGGGGGACCCGGGGGAAACGTCCTCCCCGGTGGTGAGGATGACGGGCCTTCCGTCGGCCGTGGCGGCAAGGAGCATCCCCTGGCTCTCCACCCCCATGAGGCGGGCGGGCTTGAGGTTGGTCACGACGACGACGGTCTTTCCCACCAGGTCCTCCGGGGCGTAGCTGGTTCCGACGCCCGCCACCACCTGGCGGGGCTCCCCGGTGTCCACCTCCAGGCGGATGAGCTTCTTCGAGCCCTCCACGCGCTCTGCAGCGGTGACCCGGCCGGTCTTGAGCTGTACCTTCGCAAAGTCCTCCATGCCGATGAGGTTATCCGCCTGTGCCTTTTCCGGCGCCTGCATCTTCTCCTCCCGTTTCGGTTTCTTTTGCGCTTCTCTCGTCCCCTTCTCCCTGGCCTTCGTCTCTATCCGGGGGAAGAGGGCTTCCAGTTTGCCAAGGGGGGTGCCGGGCTCAAGGCCTCCCCAGCGGGTGAGCTCAAGGAGGTTGACCTCCGAGGGGTCCCCCTCCTGCCCCAGGGCGGCGTAAAGCTTCCGGGTGGCCAGGGGCATGAAGGGATGCAAAAGAAGGGCGAGGAACCGCAGGGCCTCCAGCGAGGAATAAAGCACCGTCTCCAGCCGGTCCCTCTCCTCCGGGTCCTTGGCCAGAGCCCAGGGGGCGCTCGCGTCGATGTACTTGTTGGCCAGGGAGACGAGCCTCCAGATTTCCTCCAGGGCGCGCTGAAATCTCAGCTCCCTCAGGGCTTCCTCCACGGCCCGGGGGAGGTCCTCGGCCAGGAGTTTCATCTCGCCCTCTTCCGCCCCGGGGGGCCGGGTGGGGGAGGGCACGGCATAGCCGGCGTACCGCTCGGTCATCTTCAGCACGCGGCTTGCCAGGTTCCCCAGGTCGTTGGCCAGGTCGGTGTTGATGCGGTGGACGAGGGCGGCCTCCGAGTAGTCCCCGTCCAGGCCGAAGGGGACTTCCCGGAAAAGGAAGTACCGGAAAGCGTCCGAGCCGTAAGTCCCGGCCACCTCTGCGGGGTCCACCACGTTGCCCAGGGACTTGGACATCTTCTTCCCTCCGATGGTCCACCACCCGTGGGCGAAGATGTTGCGTGGAAGCTCAAGCCCCAGGGCCATGAGCATGGTGGACCAATAGACGGCGTGCGTGGTGAGGATGTCCTTGCCGATGATATGGTGGTCGGCGGGCCAGAAGGGCGTGCCGCTTTCTTTCAACCTCTGGGGTAGAAGGTAGCGGGTGGCCGAGTAGTAGTTCACCAGGGCGTCGAACCAGACGTAGACGACGAAGTCCTGGTCGAAGGGCAGGGGCACCCCCCACTCCAGGCGTCGCCGGGGACGGGAGATGCACAAGTCCCCCAGGGGCCGGGCGTTCAGGAAGCCCAGGACTTCGTTGCGCCTCGTCTCGGGCAGGATGTAGCCGGGGTTCTGCTCGATGTGTTCGAGGAGGCGTGCGTGGTAGCGGGACATGAGGAAGAAATAGTTCTCCTCCTCCATGCGCCAGACCTCCCGCCCGCACTCGGGGCAATTGCCCCCGGTCTCACGGAGGTCCGACTCGGCCCAGTACCGCTCGCAGTGGGTGCAGTACCAGCCGCTGTAAGTCCTTTTCTCGATGTCCCCCTCCTCCCGGAGCTTGTTTGCCATCTCCTGCACCACGGCCACGTGCCCGGGGTCGGTGGTGCGGATGAAGGCGTCGTGGGTGACGCCCAGGGCCCGCCAGAGGTTCTTGAAGTTCTCCACCATGCTATCGGCGTGCTCCTTGGGGGAGAGGTTGCGCGCCCGGGCGGCCTCCTGCACCTTCTGGCCGTGCTCGTCCGTGCCGGTGAGGAAGAAGACGTCCTTGCCGAGCATCCTGTTATGAATGGCCAGGACGTCGGCTGCCAGGGTGGTGTAGGCATGCCCGATGTGGGGCTGGTCGTTGACGTAGTAGATGGGCGTGGTGACGTAGAACTTCACTGCCTGCCCTTCCGGGGCTTCCTTCTTCTGCGTCTGCGCCGGGGTTTCCGGGCGGCGCCCTCGGCGGGCGGGCGCGACTCGCGCGGGGGCCTCTCTCCGGACGGCAAGGTCCTCGCCTGCACGGAGGCACCGTCCTCCTCCGGCCGGGGAAGGCCCGGAGACGGGGATGCCGCCTCCCCGGGCATGTCCTCCAGGGCCGGGACGGTCTCCTCCTCGCAGAGCACCTCCACGCCCCCTGCGGCGGACTCCAGCTCCCGGAGCTCCTCCCGGGCGGCGGCCTCCAGCTCCGGGGGCGGGGCCTTCTCCTTTTTCCGGGCGTCCCGGCCGCTATGGTACTCGTAGCTCAGGCAGCACATGAGGCGGCCGCAGACGCCGGAGAGCTTGCAGGTGTTCAGCACTAGGTCCTGCTGCTTGGCCATCTTGATGGAGATGGGGGCGAAGCTCCTCAGGAAGCTCTTGCAGCAGAACTCCTTGCCGCAAACGCCGTACCCTCCCACCATGCGGGCGGCGTCGCGCACCCCTATCTGCCTGAGCTCGATGCGGGTGCGGAACTTGGAGGCCAGGTCCTTGACCAGCTCGCGGAAGTCGATGCGGCTGTCGGCCACGAAGTAGAAGATGAACCGCCTCCTGTCCAGGGTGACCTCGTTGGACAGGAGCTTCATGCGGAGTCCCCGGGCCCGGATGCGCTCCTTGCAGTACTCGAAGGCCTCCCGCCTGACCCCCTCGTTCTCCTCCTCCTGCCTGAGGTCCACCTCGGTGACCTTTCTCAGGACGGGCTTGAGCTCCCGTTTGCCCTCCGGCGGCGGCTCTGCGCCCAGGGCCACCACCCGGCCGATGCTGATGCCCAGGTCCGACTCCACCACGACCCTGTCTCCCTGGTTTATCTGAAGCCCCCGGGCCGTGAAGCAGTACGTTTTGCCGGACTCCTCGAACTTTATGCCGACTATGCTTTCGCCGTTCTCAGACATGCGCGCCCAGCCTCCTCATGATGCTGCCGGCGTAATTCCACGTGACGGCCCTGTTGGGATGAAAGACCAGGCCCTCCTTGAGGGCCCGGAGTTTTGCAGGGGCTTGAAGTTCACCCGCGAGCACCGCGAGAGCACCGTCTGGGGCAGGCGGCCCGGCCGGGAGGAGACCAGGACGATGAGGCTCTGCGGGGCAGGCTCCTCCAGGGTCTTCAGAAAAGCGTTGGCCGCAGGGGGGTTCATGGCCTCGGCGTCGTCCACCACCACGGCCTTCCACCGGCCCTCGTAGGGCCTCAGGTACAGGGCCTCCTCCAGGCGGCGTATCTCTTGCACCTTGATGAGGCCGGCCTCCGGCTCGATGAGGAGAAAATCCGGGTGTGTGCCGGCCTCTATCTTGCGGCAGGAGGCGCACCGCCCGCAGGCCTCCGGGGCCCCGTCCTGCTCGGAGGGGCTCAGGCAGTTCAGGGCCTTGACGAAGGCGACCGCCGTCAGGCGCTTGCCCACGCCCTGCTCGCCCGCGAAAAGATACGTGGAGGCTACCCGTCCACGGCGCATGGCGCCCCTCAGGACCCTGAGGGCGTCCTCCTGCCCCCTGATATGGTGTAAACCCATGTAAAAGTATACCGTATAGCCCGAAACGGCCTCAACGGGCCGCCCTCCGCGCGGCGGATGCGCCTTTATAATCACGGCCGTCCGAAATAATCAGGGAAAAGCCCTTTTAAGAAAAAAGCACCATCGATATCGTCATTATGGACGGGTCCTGTTTTCGACTCTCACATCACGTTGTCCGATTCGACCGGAGAATCCAGGAGTCTTGAAAAGCCGGATTCCCCGGTCGAGCCAGGCAAAGGCGGAGGGTGTTTCATCTCTTTCACCCATTCGCTTTGGACGGATGCCTTCATAATCTTTTCACAAGTCCTTCACCGTGTCTTCAAAGTCCTCTGCTAGAGTGAAGGCACATTCAAAGGTATTCAAAACCCTTCGGGAGAGGAGGTGATAGACGAATGAAAAAGACGCTCATCGCACTGGCGGCGGTTATCGCCATACTGGGAGGGGGCGCGGCGGCCTATGCGCACGGCAGCGGCAGTCCCGGCTGGGGCGGCGGTCCCGGCTGGTGGGGAGGCAACTCCGCTTACTCCAGCGAGCAGGCACAGAAGTTCTTCCAGGAGACCGCCGACCTCCGGCGGGACCTCGCCGGCAAGATGTTCGATTATCGCGAGGCCCTGAGGACCGGCGACCAGGAGAAGGCCGATGCCCTGACCAAGGAGATTACCGACCTTCGGACGAAGATTCAGAAGAAGGGCGGCCCCGGGGTTTTCGGTCCCCGGACCTTCGGCCCTGGCTACGGCCCCGGCATGATGTATGGATATGGTCCCGGCTACGGGCCCGGCATGATGTATCGCGGCGGCCCGGGCTGGGGATGCCCCGGCCCCGGCGGCTGGCGCTAGCAATAAAAGGGGGCCGGAAGCGGCCCCCTTTTTTATTCGGGCAGCGAGGGGGACGTTCCCGGAAAGGGAATAAGGTCCCCGGGGAAATCTTCACTTTTTCTTCACGATAGCCTGTTAATATAATATGGTGAAGAAGATTGCCCTCATACTCGCCCTCGCCCTCGCCCTCGGGGCGGCGGCATTTTCCCTGCCCGGCCATGCCCGTGCCGAGGAGCCCGAGGGAACCGTGACGCCATACGGGGACTTTTGCCCCCAGTGCAGCCTCTACGGCGCACACCGAGGACCCGTGCATCCTCATCAGGCCGTCATGGCCCTGAAGGCCTATTTCCACACCAAGGGCTGCAGCATCGCCAACATCCGGACGGGGGGCAGGTTTCTCCTAGTGGACGTCGTCCGTGACGGAAAGGTCATCGACCAGATAATCTTCGACAGAATGACCGGAAGAATCCGCTCCATCTATTAGAACCTGTTTCAAAATTGCTTCCGGCTACAAGAGGCCTAAATAACGGCATACGGCGTCCTGAAGGGAAAATCGTCCTCAACGCAGCGCTGCTGCGCCTCCGGGCGATTTCCCCTTCCCTCCTTGTCTGCCGCCATTTATTCTCTCTTTCGCTTCGAAATCAATTTTGAGACAGGTTCTAAGCCTCGCGCGGCCTGCACCCGGTGGCAGGCGCCGGGGGGCGGGCTTCCGCGCCCCCGGTCGTTTCCGGCTTCTAGCTTACCTCCGCACGGGCGGGGGCGGCCTTCGTGAAGACGGCCTTGTTTTCCTCCACGTCCACCTCCACCAGGTCGCCCTTCTGGAAGGTGCCGTCCAGGAGCCGCATGGCCAGGGGGTTTAGTATCTCCCGCTGGATGTGGCGCTTCAGGGGCCGGGCTCCGTAGACGGGGTCGTAGCCGATGTCGGCCAGCCAGTCCTTGGCCCTGTCGGTCAGGGCCATGTCTATGCCCTGCTGGGTGAGGTAGGTCTTCATCCTCTTGAGCTGGATGTCCACGATATCCCGCAGGAGCTCCCTGGTGAGGGGGTTGAAGATGACCACCTCGTCAACCCGGTTCAGGAACTCCGGCTTGAAGAACCCCCGCAGGTCCTCCATGATGCGCTGCCTCAGGGTGTCCTGCATGCCGTGGGCGGCCCAGTGGGCGGGACGCTCGCGTGTTTCCTCCAGCATCTGCTGGATGTGCGCGCTTCCGATGTTGCTGGTCATGATGACCACCGTGTTTCTGAAGTCCACGGTGCGTCCGTGCCCGTCGGTAAGCCTTCCGTCGTCCAGGAGCTGAAGGAGGATGTTGAAGACCTCCGGGTGGGCCTTCTCCACCTCGTCGAAGAGCACCACGGAGTAGGGCTTCCTCCGGATGGCCTCGGTGAGCTGTCCGCCCTCCTCGTAGCCCACGTACCCCGGCGGCGCACCCACCAGCCGGGAGACCGTGTGGCGCTCCTGGTACTCGGACATGTCTACGCGTGTCATGGCCTGCTCGTCGTCGAAGAGAAACTCCGCCAGGGCCCGGGCGAGCTCGGTCTTGCCCACGCCGGTGGGGCCGAGGAAGAGGAAGCTGCCGATGGGGCGCTGGGGGTCCTGGATGCCGGCCCGGGCGCGCCGGACGGCGTTGCTCGTGGCCTCGATGGCCTCGTCCTGGCCCACCACGCGCAGGCGCAGGCGCTCCTCCATGCGCAGGAGCTTCTGCACCTCGCTCTCCAGCATCCGGGAGACGGGTATCCCGGTCCACTTGCTCACCACGGCGGCGATGTCCTCGTCGTCCACCTCTTCCTTGAGCATCTTTCTCTGCTTCTGCCGCTCCTGGAGGCGCGCGTTCTCCTCCTCCAGGGAGCGTTGAAGCTCCGGGAGCCTCCCGTAGCGAAGCTCGGCGGCCCGTGTGAGGTCGCCCTCGCGCTCGGCCTGCTCGGACTCTATCCGGGTGTTCTCGATGGCCTCCTTGAGCTCGCGGATGCGGGAGATTATCTCCTTTTCGCTCATCCACTGGGCCCTGAGGGCGCCCTCCTGCTCCCTGAGGTCCGCCATCTCGCGCTCCACCTCCTCAAGCTTCCCGCGCGTCTCGGGCTGCTCGGAGTCCTCCCTGAGGAGGGCCTGCTTTTCGATTTCCAGCTGCCGGAGCCTCCGGGCTATCTCGTCAAGCTCCGTGGGCATGCTGTCTATCTCTATCCTCAGCCTTGCCGCGGCCTCGTCGATGAGGTCGATGGCCTTGTCCGGGAGGAACCTGTCGGTAATGTAGCGGTTGCTCAGGACGGCGGCCGAGATGAGGGCCGAGTCCTTTATCTTGACGCCGTGGTGGACCTCGTAGCGCTCCTTCAGTCCCCGCAGGATGGATATGGTGTCCTCCACCGAGGGCTCGGTGATGAGGATGGGCTGAAACCTCCGCTCCAGGGCCGGGTCCTTCTCGATGTGCTTGCGGTACTCGTCCACGGTGGTGGCCCCCACGCAGCGCAGCTCTCCCCGGGCCAGGGCGGGCTTGAGCATGTTGGAGGCGTCTATGGCCCCTTCGGCCGCCCCCGCGCCCACCAGGGTGTGCAGCTCGTCGATGAAGACGATTATCCTGCCGGCGGCCTGCTCTATCTCTTTCAGGACGGCCTTCAGCCTGTCCTCGAACTCGCCCCGGTACTTGGCCCCGGCGATGAGGGCCCCCATGTCCAGGGCCACCACGCGCTTGTCCTTGAGGGAGTCCGGCACGTCGCCGGCCACGATTCTTTGGGCCAGCCCCTCGGCGATGGCGGTCTTGCCCACGCCGGGGTCGCCGATGAGCACGGGGTTGTTCTTGGTCCTTCGGGAAAGCACCTGCATGATGCGGCGAATTTCCTCGTCCCTGCCGATGACCGGGTCGAGCTTCCCCTGCCTGGCCAGGGCCGTCAGGTCGCGGCCGTACTTGGCCAGGGCCTGGTACTTGTCCTCGGGGTTCGGGTCGGTCACCCTCTGCCCTCCCCGCACCTGCTGCATGGCCTCCATGACGCCGTTCTGGTCCACTCCGTAACGCCTGAGAAGCTCTGCTCCCGGTCCGCCCACCTCGGCGATGGACCAGAGCAGGTGCTCCACGCTCACGTACTCGTCCTTTAGATGCCGGGCATGGCCCATGGCCTTCTCCAGGACATCCTTGAGCGCCGTGGAGGCGTATATCTGCCCCATCGGGGTCGCCCCCGAGACCTTGGGATAGCGGTCTATTTCCTGCTCCAGGTCCCTCCTGAGGGAGGCGACGTCCACGTCCAGCCGCGTGAGGATCTGACCGGCGATGCCTTCCTCGTCCTCAAGGAGAGCCATCAGGAGGTGCTCCGGACGCAGTTCCTGGTTGCCCTTGCGCTCGGCCAGGCCCTGGGCCTCCTGGATGGCCTCCTGGCTTTTCATGGTGAATTTATCCATTCTCATTGTTCCGTTCCTCTTCCAGTAGAATTTCCCTGAGCTTGTATTCGAACCTGCTCCGGGTGCTCTCCTCCATGCCCTGGAGCATGTGCTCCACCTCCCGCTGCAGCATCTCCAGGCGGCGGCGCATCCGGAGGATGATGTCCACTCCGGCCTTGTTGACCCCGAGGGTGCGCGTCAGCTCGAGGATGAGGCTGAGCCTCTCGACGTCCGTTTCGGAGTATAGCCTCTGCCCCCCCTGCCGGTGGGGACGGACGAACCCCTCGCGCTCGTACAGCCTGAGGGTCTGAGGGTGGACGCTGAGCATCCGGGCGACGACGCTTATCATGTACATCGGCCTGTCTTTGTCCCTGGTGATCATTTCCTCAACCCCTTTCTCGGGTCCCCGTTGTACGCACTGCTCAGGGCCTGGACGGCCTCCCTGGCCTTCTGGTCAAGATGCCTGGGGACGACGATGACGGCCTCCACGTACATGTCTCCCCGGCCTCCTGCGGGCCTGGTCATCCCCTTGCCGGTGAGCTTGAAGCGCTGGTTGCCCTGTGTAGTCGCCGGCACCGTCATCTTGGCGGTGCCGTCCAGGGTGGGAACGTCCACCTTGGCCCCCAGGGCGGCCTCGGGGAAGGTCAGGGGGAGCTTCATATGGATGTCGTCGCCCTTGCGCTCGAAGACGGGATGGGGCCGGACTTTTATCTTCAGGCGGAGGTCCCCCGGGGGGCCGCCGCCCACGCCGTCGTTTCCCTTGCCCCTCAGGCGCACCATGGAGCCGGTGTCCACACCGGCGGGAATCTTGACGTTGAGGGTCTCGGTCTTCAGGGTCCGCCCCTGCCCACCGCAGGCGGGGCAGGTCTTCAGCACCTTCTGCCCCGTCCCCCCACACTCCCGGCAACGGCCGGCCACGCGGAAAAACCCCTTGGAGCTCTGGACCGTCCCGGTTCCCTTGCAGGCGGGACAGGTCTCCGCGGACTCCACGCCCGTGCCCCCGCAGGCCTGACAGGAGACCTCCCGGGCGAAGGTCATCTGCCTGGTCACGCCCGAGAACGCCTCCTCGAGGGAGACCTCCACCTCGGCGGCGATGTCCGCCCCCTGGCGCACGCGCATGCCCGGATGGGTCCCGGCGCCTGCCCTCCCGCCGAAGATGTCCGAGAACACGTCCCCGAAACCGAACTCGAAGATATCCTCGAAAGGCGGCACGCCGCCCTGGAACTCGGCCCCCGTGAAGGGCGACTTGCCGTAGTTGTCGTACTCCTCCCTTTTCTTGGGGTCGCCCAGGACGGCGTAGGCCTCGCTGACCTCCTTGAACTTTTCCTCGGCGTGCTTGTCGCCGGGGTTGACGTCGGGATGGTACTTCCGGGCGAGCTTCCGGTAGGCCTTCTTTATGTCGTCCGGGCCGGCATCCTTTTTGACGCCCAGTATGTCGTAGTAATCCTTGACGCGTGCCATATGTCTCTTGCCTCAGCTCTTATAATAATTCTTGAGTATATCATTGTCAAGCTAGCCGCGGCCGCAAGGGCCTTCCGGCCTCAGTGAAAGTCTATCAAAGCGGGCTACCGCTGGCAAACGCATTGTATATCCTCTTTTGCCGCTGGCGGAGGGCTTAACGAGGGCTCTCCCCGGGCGTCCTCTCCTCTATGGGGCCGCTCAGGGCATGCAGAAAGGCCTCCAGGGCCCGTATTTCCTCGTCGGTGAGGGCGCCGTGCTCGAGGCTGGGCCCGTGCCCGGCCGGGGTGTCACCGCTGGCCGATTCCCGGTAGAAGGCAAGCACGTCGACGAGGCGGCTGAAATGCCCGCTGTGCATGTAGGGCGGGCGCAGGGCCACGTTCCTCAGGGAGGGGGTCTTGAAGGTGTAGGCGTATTTCTCCGTGTCCGTATCGATGAAGCGAAGCTCCGCGCACTGGCGCGGCTCGGCGTCGCTATGGGGGCTCAGGCAGTTGAACTCGTCCCGCAGCACCTGCGGTATGCCGTCGGCGCGCCCCCGGTCTTCCCCGTGGGGAAGGCCCACGTCGTGGAAGTCTCCGTTCGTAAAAAGGGGGCCGTTATGGCAATTGAGGCACTTGGCTTTGCCGATGAAAAGGCGGAGCCCCCTGACCTCGGCGTCGCTGAGGGCCTCCTTCATCTCCTTTTCGTCGCCCTTGAGCAGGGCCTCCACGTACCGGTCGAAGCGGGAGGGGCCGGGCACGATGGTCCGGACGTAGGCCGCGATGGCCTTGCCCATGTTGACGTAGACGCGGTTTACGTCCCGGCGCATCTCCGGGGTCATGGTCACCCAGGCCTTCAGGGCCGTGGGGTCCTCGGGGGCGGGCCGGGCGTTAAGGGGCCAGTCCTCCTCGGTCAGGGGAGGCAGGGGGCCGAAAACCTGCTCGTAGGGCTCCTTGTAGTGCTCGTGGATGACCATGAAGCACAGGGTCCGGCTGAACCCGTGCTCCAGGGGGTTTTCGATGGGCCCCAGGGCCTGCGACCACAGGCTGTCCTTCCGGCCGTCCCAGAAAAACCACGCCTGGTACGCGGTCCCCGCAAGCGGCATGGTGCGCCGCGGGCCGGTGCCTATGCCGTGGGCCAGGGGAAGGTTGTCGGTGAAGGAATAGTCGGCGCGGTGGCAGGTGGCGCAGGAGACCCGCCGGTTGCCGCTCAAGCGCGTGTCGAAGAAAAGCTCGCGGCCCAGGCGGGCCGCCCGGGGGTCCGTATCATAGGCGTTCGAGGGGTCGTCGGGCAGGGGCGAAAGGGAGCCCAGCCAGAGGGAGCGGAGCGTTGCTACCTGAGCATCGCTCCACGCCTGTGCCTCTCCGGCCTGCACCGCCCGGGAGGCCAGCAGCACCGCCCAGGCGGCAAGCGCCAGGACAGCCACCCCTTTTGCGGAGCGCCTCATCCGCGCCTCCTACCGCACCATCAGGTTGAACCGCGCACTGTCGGCGCGCTCTCCCGCCTCGATGCCAAAGCTGACCACCCACCAGCCGGGCATGGAGAACTTCATTCCCTCCACCAGGTAGCGCCCCTCGCCCAGCTCGCCGGTGACTTCGGGTTCGGTGGGCAGGCCGTGGCCGTGCTCGGGCATGTCGCCTACCACGGTTATCTTCGCCCCGGTAACCGGCTCACCCTCGGGGGAGGTCACCGTGAGGGTCCAGCCATGTATCCGGCCCACGGGCGGCGGGTCGGGGGAGGGCGTGTAGGAGACCCGGAAAACCTTCTCCTCGGAGAGGACGCTCCGGGAGAGGTCGAGCTTCTCCGCCGGTGCTGTGCCCTCGACGCCCTCCTCCCCGGCCCCCACGTGGGGGAAGTCGAAGACCACCTGGTCTTCCCTTTCTCCCATCTTCACCCCTATGCGGAGCTCCCAGTGCCCCGTCATGGTGAGCATCAGGTCCGACACGGTGTACAGGCCTCCCCCGCGCTCCATCACGGTGGGCCGGGCGTGCACGCCGTGGCCCATCTCCGGCATCCAGGGGGTGACGGTCACCTCCGCTCCGGCGATGTCCCGGTCTTCCCGGTCATGGACGATGACATCCACGCTGTTCAGCCCCATGGCCAGCCCTCCCTCCGGCACGAGGAGCTCCACGCTGAACACGCCGTTCTGCCCCATCTGAAGACGGCTCGCCTCGTAGTGCTTGGTTACCCCCGGGGACGCAAAGGCCGGCCCGGCCAAAAGGAAAAGGAAAACGACAAACACGGGCCTCCGCATGTGAAGCCTCCTTTCCGGCGGAGCGCGCGCGACCCTCTCCCCGGGGGCCCGCCCGCGTCCTTTTCCTATATTGTAGAGGAAAGGACCGGAGACCGGAAGCCCCGGTCCTCATGTATAATATCACCCATGCTTGTCGTCGCCCTTACGGGGAATTTCGGCATGGGAAAGTCCACGGTGCTTGAGCTGTTCAGGGAGTGCGGGGCCTACACCCTGAGCGCCGACGACATCGTGGCGGAGCTTCTGGAGGAGCCTTCCGTCAAGGAACGGGTGCGTGAGATAATCGGCGACCTGGCCCTGGACGGGGAGGGCCGCATAGACAAGCGCCTGGTGGCCCGCATCATCTTCATGGACCGGCACAGGCGGGAGGCCGTGGAAGAGGCCCTTCACCCCCTGGTGTTCAGCCGGATTCAAGAGGCCCTGGGCAGGGCCCGCGCCGCACTTGCGGTGGTGGAGGTGCCCCTTCTTTTCGAGAGGGGCTATGAGAAGAAGTTCCACAAGAGCGTCGCCGTCTATGCGGACTACCACACGGTGCTCGAGAGGATGAAGCGCAAGGGCATAAGCCGCGAGGACGTCATGCTGCGCCACTCGGTTCAACTTCCCACCCACGAGAAGATACGCCGCGCCGACTACGCCATAGACAATGGAGGCACCCTGGAGGAGACGCGGCGCCAGGTCCGGCAAATCTGCGCCTCCCTGAGGGCTGCTTCGGACGGCGGGAACTGATGGAGGTCCTTCACGGTCTCGATGCGGTCCGGGACGGGCACCGCGGCGCGGTGCTCACCATCGGCAACTTCGACGGCGTGCACGTGGGCCATCAGAAGATAGTCCGCGCCGTCATGGAGGAGGCCCGGCGGCTCCAGGGCGCACCCACCATGGCCATCACCTTCGAGCCCCATCCGGTGCGCGTGCTGGCGCCGGAGAGGGGGCTCAAGCTCCTGACCACCGCGGAGGACAAGGCCCGCCTCCTCGGGCACTACGGCATCGGGCACGTCCTGTTCATCGATTTCTCCAGGGAGTTCTCCAAGCTCCTCCCCGACGACTTCATCCGGGACGTCCTGGTGCAAAACCTCCGGGCGCGCACCGTCATCGTGGGGCACGGCTATGCCTTCGGCAAGGGCAAGAGCGGCACCACGGGGCTTCTGAGGCGAAGGGGGAGGAAATACGGCTTCGGAGTCAAGGTGGTGCGCAACGTCACCCGGTACGGCAAGGTGGTCAGCTCAAGCCGCATCCGCATCGTCCTCACAAACGGCAACGTGAAAAAGGCAGCCGAGCTTCTGGGCCGTCCTTATGCCATCGAGGGCACGGTGGTGCCGGGGGCGGGCAGGGGGGCCCGGCTCCTGGGCACGCCCACGGCCAACCTGGCCACCCAAAGCGAGCTCATCCCCCGAGACGGCGTCTATGCCGTGCGGGCCGCGGTAGGGGGCAGGCCCTATGACGGCGTGGCCAACATAGGGACCAACCCCACCTTCGACCAGGAGGCGCTCTCCCTGGAGGTGCACCTCTTTGGCTACCGGGGCGGGGGGCTCAGGGGCAGGAGGGTCCGCGTGGGCTTCATAGAGCGCATCCGGGAGGAGCGCAGGTTCGGCTCCGCCGAGGAGCTCAAAGAAGAAATCCAGAAGGACGTCGAGCGGGCCAGGGACATCCTCTCCCGTACGAAAACCGCACTGCTTTAATGAACAGCTAACCAGTCAGCCTCCAACGAGCTAATTTTATTCGTGTGGCGTCCCAAATGTATTTGTCATTGTCCGGCTTGACCGGACAACCCAGAAATTTTTGAAAAGACTGGATTCCCCGATCAAGTCGGGGAATGACGTCGGAGAATTTCTGCGAAGTATTTCGGGAACGCCACACTAGGGGCACCAGTGCCCCTTTTAAACATTAAACCCGGCCATTCCTAGAGCAAGGCGTTTCGATGTTCTATCGTACCGGGCCGCGCCCGGCGTTGGCCGGGTTAGTCAGAGGGAGGCCGGGTCCACATCCACGGCAAGGCGCCTGCCCCTCCATGCTCTGAGGACTGCCCGCACCGCCGCCGTGAGCCCTGCGCGCCCGGGGGCCTTGACCAGGACCTTGAAGACCTTCCGGCCCCTCTTGTTCACCGCCGGCAGGGGGCCCATGACCTCGGCCTCCCCCCGGAGCGGGGGCAGGGACGGGGCTGACCCTTCGGCCTCCGCCGTTATCAGGGCCAGCCGGGCCGGCCGGGGCGACCTTCTCCGCGGCGTAGACGAGGTCCGCGAAAGCCCGCTCCCCGGCGCGGAAGTCCGGCAGGGTGAGAAAGGCGTCGGCGTTTATGACGCCGGCCAGCGAGAAGGCGCCGGTAAGGCCCATGCCCCGGATGAGGGTCTTGGTGCCCACGGCCGCGCTGCCTGCCTCAAGCACCGTGAGGCTCTTCCGGTCCCTGGCCTTGACCGAGACGGGGGCGAGCTCCTCCAGGTCTTCCTGCACGCGCTCGAGCCCCGCCCCCGGGGAGAGAAACGCCGCCCCGCCGCACCGGGGACAGGTCTCCGGGGGCCGCGTCTCCGCCGCGCACGAGTGGCACCGGAGGGCGTGGCTTCTCTTATGAAAGACCAGGGGCACCGCACATCTTTCGCAGGTGAGCAGCAGGCCGCACTCCCCGCACCGGAGGATGGAGTAGCCCGTGCGGTTTATGTAGAACATGGCCCTCTCCCCCTGATGGAGCCGCTTCCGGGCGGCCTCCTTGAGGGAGCGGGAGACGGGGGCCTCCGAGCCGCGCATGTCGATGACGCGCACCCGGGGCCGCCCCCCTGCGCGGGAGCGGTCCAGAAGCGTGTACTTCCCCTCCCGGGCGTTGAACCAGGACTCCACGGAGGGGCAGACCGACGTCAGAAGCACCGGGGCCCCCTCCAGGTAGCCGCGCATCACGGCCACGTCCCTGCCGCCGTAAAGCACGCCTCCCTCCTCCTTGTACGCGGGGCTTTCCTCCTGAAGGACGGCGATGAGGGAGACCCGGTTCAGGGGTGCGAAGACGGCCATCCTGCTGCCCAGGACGACGTCGGCCTCCCCGGAGGCGATGCGCCGGAGGGCGCGGGAGCGGAGCCCCCTGCTCAGGCCGCTGTGGTAAAGGGCCAGGCGGCCCGGGGCCGCCTCCTCCAGGAGGGGGGCCAGGCGCCTCACCCCGGCATGGTCCGGGACAAGGACGAGCACGTTACCCAGCCGCTTCGCGGCCTCCAGGACAAAGGAGACCTCATAGGCCACCGAGGGGGCGTGAAGCAGAAACGTCCGGTAGTACCCCTTTCGGGCTCTCTCGGCCATCTCATCCAGGGCGCCTGTGTCCTCCGGCTTGAGCGGGGCCAGGGGCAACGCATGCCCCGCCGCGGCTGCCGCCGCCTTGCCCTGGCCCCGGGGGACCACGGGCTCAAGGAGCTCCCGGGGATAGGCGCTTTTAAGCACCATCCCCTCGCTGGCGAAATAATAGCCCGCCATCCACTGGAGGAGTTTCAGAAGGGGAGCACTCAATCCCTCCCCCGCGAGGGCCACGGCGTGGATGTCCCGCGCCCCCTCCTGCTCCTGACCGGCCTCCCTGAGGACGACGCCCCGCTTGAGTGACTTTTTGAGGGGCGCCTCCACGAAGACGCCCGGCGCCACCGCGCCTTGGAGGCGCTCCGGCACCCGGTAGGTCAGAGGGCCCAGGGAGAGGGGGAAGACGACGTCCACGAAGCGCATGAAAAATTGTAGCAGGGGGCGGAGGGGGATTGCCACGGACGGCGAGACGGCAGGAGGCGCGGGCAATCAGAGCTTCGTCATCTTCACCCTGGAGATCTTCCTGTCCTCCATGTCCATGACCAGGAAGCGGAGGTCGTGGGTGCGGACCTGCTCGCCCACCTTGGGCAGGCGGCCGAAGAGGCCGAAGACGTAGCCCCCGATGGTATTGAAGTCCTCGCTCTGCACGTTGGTGCCGGCCAGCTCGTTTATCTCGTCCAGGCCGGTCTGGCCCGAGACGATGAAGGTGCGCTCGTCGATTATCTCCACGTCCTTTATGGTCTCCAGCATCTCGAACTCGTCCTGAAGGCCCCCCACGATTTCCTCCACGATGTCCTCCAGGGTCACCAGCCCCGCGGTGCCCCCGTACTCGTCCATGACCACGGCAATGTGGAACTTCTTCTTCTGCATGTCGTCCAGAAGCTCCGTGACCATCTTGTTTTCGGGGATGTAGTAAGCCTCGCGCATGTAGTTGCTGACGGAGAGGTTCTCTATGGTTGCCTGGGCCATGCTTATGAGGAGGTCCTTGATGTACAGGATGCCCCTGACGTTGTCGACGTTGTCCTTGATGACCGGATAGCGCGAGTATCCCTTCTCGGCCACCAGCTTCATGGACTCCCCCACGGTGGCGTCCTCCGGGATGGTGACCATGTCGGTGCGGGGGACCATGACCTCGGAGACCTCCGTATCGCCGAACTCGAAGACGCGGTGCAGCATCTTCCTTTCTTCTTCCTCTATCGCCCCCTCCTCGCCGCCGATGCTTATCATCGCCCTTATTTCCTCCTCCGTCACGTACGGGGAGGGGGGACGCTCCTTGACGCCGAACAGCCTCAGGATGAAGTTCGCCGAGACGCTGAACACCCATATGAAGGGCGTCAGGACGCGTATGTAAAGGGCCAGGGGCTTGGCCAGCGCCAGGGAGACCCGCTCGGCATGGGTAACGCCGAAGGTCTTGGGGGTCAGCTCCCCGAAGACGACGGTCAGGAAGGTCATGGCCGCCGTGGCGATGATGATGCCCATTTCGTGTCCCAGGACCCTCAGGGCCAGCGCCGTGCCGAAGGAGGTCGCCAGGACGGTAAACAGGTTGCCCGAGAGGATGACCGCGCTGAAGAGCTTGTCGTGCTGGTCCATGACCTTGCGGACGGCCTGGGCGCGCGCGTCCCCCTTCTCGATGAGGCTCCGGATGCGGATCTTGTTGACCGCGATGAGGGAGGACTCCGAGCTGGACATCACGGCGATGGCCAGGATGCAGAGGGCGATCAGCAGGATGTCAAACAAGATGGGACTGTGAGGCTCCATTCAACAGGGTCAGCGACCCATTTTCTCGATGACCGCTTCGGCCACCCTCGAGGTGGTCGCGGCGGTGGGGTCGTCCCGGTGAGGCTTCATGTCGTAGGTTACGTCCTTGCCTTCTTCGATAACGGCTCCGATGGCGTCTTCCATTTTCCGGGCGGCGTCCGGCTCCCCCAGGTGGCGGAGCATCATCACACCTGAGAGCATCATAGCAAACGGGTTCATTTTATTCAACCCTCGGTACTTGGGGGCGCTGCCGTGGGTGGGCTCGAAGACCGCCGTCTCGTCGCCGATATTGGCCCCCGGGGCCAGGCCCAGGCCGCCCACCAGGCCGGCGGCCAGGTCCGAGACGATGTCGCCGTAGAGGTTGGGCAGGACCAGGACGTCGTACAGCTCGGGCTTCTGCACGAGTTGCATGCACATGTTGTCGATGATGCGGTCCTCGAACTCTATGTCCGGGTACGCGTCGGCCACCTGGCGGGAGACCTCCAGGAAGAGGCCGTCGGAGAACTTCATGATGTTGGCCTTGTGCACGGAGGTCACCTTTTTCCTGCCCTCTCTGCGGGCGTACTCGAAGGCGAACCGCACGATGCGCCGGGTCCCCTCCACGCTGATGGGCTTGATGCTGATGCCCGAGTCGGGACGGATATCCCGGCCCGAGGCGCTCTTGACGTAGTCGATGAGGCCAAGGGCCTCGCGGGTGCCCTTCTCGAACTCTATCCCGGCGTACAGGTCCTCGGTGTTCTCCCGGACGATGACCAGGTCCAGGTCCTCGTAGCGGGTGCGGGCCCCCTTGAAGGACTTGCACGGCCTCAGGCACGCATAGAGGTCCAGCGTCTGCCTCAGGGTGACGTTCACGCTCCTGAAGCCCTTGCCCACGGGCGTGGTGACGGGGCCCTTGATGGCGACGCGGTTGCGCCTTATGGACTCGATGACCCGGTCCGGAAGCGGGGTGCCCTCCCTCTGGTAGACCTCCTCGCCGGCTTCCTGGACCTCCCACTCAAGGCCCACCCCCGTGGCGTCCAGCACCCGGCGGGTGGCCTCCGCTATCTCCGGCCCCACGCCGTCGCCGGGGATGAGGGTGACGGGGTGGCTCACGGGTCCACCGTCATCATCTTGCGGGCCTGCTCGGGGTAGCTGGCCAGGAAGCGCAGCTCGTCGTCGGTCAGGGCGTGCTGGGTGTGGAGGTTGGCGTACTGGACCATCTCCAGTATCTTTCTGGCCTCCTGGTCGGTGTCGAAGTGGATGCCCAGGTTGTCAAAGACGTGCCGGAAGCCCCTGATGCCCCCGTACTCCCCGGTCGTTATCACCCGCCCGGTCTGCACCAGCTCCGGCTCTCCGCGGCCCACGTCCTCGGGGTCGTAGAGCTCGTAGTTTCTCCGGTCCTTCAGGGCTCCGTCGGCGTGGATGCCGGACTCGTGGGCGAAGGCGTTGGAGCCGATGCCGGGCTGGTTGATGGGGATGGGCTGCCCGAAGGCGTGGGCGGCGTACCTGCCCATCTTCCAGGCCATGGTCAGGTCGATGCCCTCCATGAGGTGGACCTTCTCCGTCCAGCCGTGGGAGAACCTCAGGGCGAGGATGGTGGAGACGAGGTCGCAGTTGCCGCAGCGCTCGCCGTAGCCGTTTATGGTGGTGTTTATGTAGGTGTCCATGCCGGCTTCCATGGCCGCCTGCGCGCCGCTGACGGCCACGGCCTCGGCCATGCCCAGGTCGTTGTGGGTGTGCATCTCCACGGGGAACTTCGTCCTCCGGGACAGCTCGGCGATGCGCCGGTAAATGGTGATGGGGTCGTCCGCCCCCAGGGTGTCGCAGTAGCGCATGCGGTCAGCCCCGGCTTCCTTGCCCGCCAGGGTGAACTCCACCAGGCGCTCCAGCTCGGTGCGGGAGCCGTCCTCGGCGTTCAGCCCCACGCTCTGGGCCCCCAGCTCCCGGGCCCGGCGCACCGCGGCCACCGACGAGGCCAGGATGTCGTCCCAGGTCTTCTTCCCCTGGAACTTGCCCTTGATCATTATCTCGGAGGTGGAGATGGAAATGTTCAGGTGCTTGATGTCGGGGCAATTTCGGAAGGCCAGCTCCACGTCCTCGGGGATGGCCCGGCACCAGCCCTCCAGGCGGAGGTTCTGGATGGCCCCCATCCTGGCCAGCTCGAGGTTGGCGTTTATGTAGTTGACCTCGTGCCGGATGGTGGGGAACCCGATTTCGCTCTGAAAGACCCCCATCTTGTCCAGGTACATGTTGAGCATCGTCTTGCTCAACTTCGAGAGGAGTATCCTGGAGGTCTGCACCCCGTCGCGGTTCGTGACGTCTATGAGATATACGGCGCTCATACCTGTACCTTCCGGATTTCTACGCAAGAAATAATTATAAACGAAGAACACCGCACGTTTTCAAGCGAGGGGGCGCCCGGCGCCCGCGGCGTGGAGGCAGCAAGGAGGGCGGCGCCGGCCTCAGCGGCCCGCAGGGCCGTCCCAGCGGCGGGTAAACTCGATGATGAGGCCGCCTTCCTCGCCCAGCCTCCTGACGGGGCGGCGGGACATCTTGAGCGCGTCAATATCAAGGCGGGGCACTTCCCTGGCCCCCACCAGGACGTAGTCGTTTCCCTCGGGGAGCCTGCCGTCCCTCAGGAGGTCCAGCGAGCGGTCCGTGCCCAGGTGAATCTCGTTGTTCATGGCCCCGAAATAGGGCCTGGTGGCCAGGGCCACCCTCTCGACCATCCCCAGGATGTCGGCCATGTTGGCCCTGTGGGTCTCGGGCCTTCCCAGGGTCAGGACGTACTCCTCCCAGAAACTGACGCTGGCGTCTATCTTTTTCCCCAGGGTGGCGCTGTCGCTGAAGGAGAAGGAAAGGCCCACGGCATCGCGGCTTGAGCCGCTCTCTTCCTCCTCCTCGTGGATGTCGTCCAGGATGTCCTCGTCGAACCTGAAGGGGTAGCGGAGCATGACCCGTCCCATGGGCGGGAAGGTGATGATGTTCTGGCCCCGCGCCCTCATCGCCTCCCAGTAGCTTCCGGCCACCTCTCCCAGGTTGCGGGCGTCCATCTCCGGGGCACGGGCGAAAAAGGCCCTGTCCCCCTCGTCCGTCGGCGCGAGCATGCTCACCCGGTCGAACGCGCATCCGGCCTCCACCAGGGCCCCAGTCGCCCCGCCCACCACGGAACCGAAGTCGGTGTCCTTGGGGTCGTACAGCAGGTCGATGTAATAGAAGTCCGGCACGGCCACCTCTGAAGAGCAAAAAAATCAGGCGTCCACAACCGCCCTGCCTGAGATTATACACGATTCTTTAAATATTTTTTATATGTTTTTCTTTTGAATCAGGGCCGCTCCGGGAGGCCCTGGACCCCCCGGGCCTCCACGACCTTGTTCCGGGAGGCCTGCCCCTTGATGATGGAGAGGCTGCTTTTGCGCAGGCCGAGCTCCCGGGCCAGGACCCTGAGGAGCTGGGCGTTGGCCTCGCCCCCGTGGGGAGGGGCGGTGAGCCTGACCCTGAGGACCCGGCCCTCCACACCTTCTATGCCGGCGCGGGACGAGCGGGGCTGTACCCGGACCTCTAGGGTGATGCCGTCCTTGCTTTTCCGGTACGGCACGCTCACGTCTTGAGGCTTCCCTGGATGAGGACCGAGTCGCTCAGGCGTTTCTGGGAGAGCTTGACGAACCCGCTCTCGCGGAGCCAGCCCATGATTTCCTTGGCGGGATAGGTCCTGCCCCCGTGGGTGTTGACCAGCATGTTGACGGCGAACAGGGCGCCTTCGGGCGGGCTGGTCCTGTCGTCGGATACGGGGAACTCCTGCACGGCCATCCTGCCCCCGGGGTTCAGGGCGGCCCGGCATCTCTGCACTATCTCCCGGTTCTCCTCATCGGCGAAGGCATGGAATATCTGGCTTATGAAGACCAAGTCGAAACCCTTCCCCAGGGGGTCGGCCATGAAGTCCCCCTTCCGGAGCTTGACCTTCACGCCGGCCTGCCGGGCGTTCTGCCGGGCGATGCGCATGGTCTCGGGGCGGTCGAAGAGGGTGACGTCCAGGCCCCGCTTGGCCAGGGCCACCGCGTAGATGCCGGGTCCGCCCCCCAGGTCCAGGGCCGTCTTGACCCCGGCGAGGTCCAGGGCTTCCATGACCTCCTTGGTCTTGAAGACCGAAATGTTCTGCATGCCCTTTATGAAGTGGCCGTGCTCAAACCTTCTTCTGGAGGGCAGCCCCGTGGTCATGACCTCGTCCAGGCCGGACCAGTTGTCCCAGAGGTTGTCCTCGTGCCGGATGATGTCGCCCTGGTAGCCGGGCTTACCCGAGACCAGGTACTCGTTGGCCACCGGCGCGTTGGTGTAGGCGCCCCGGGCCTTGCGGAGAAGCCCCAGGGAGGTGAGGGCGTCAAGGAGTATGGCTGTGGCCCTCTGGTCCGTCCTCAGGGCCGAGGCGACCTCGGCCGCGGTCTTTTTCGTCTTCAACAGCTCGAAGACCCTGAAATTGTTGGCGGTCAGTATGACGCGGGCGGGCTGAAAACCCCGCACCAGCCTGGTCAGTTCCTTTCTGTCCATTGTTCTCTCCTTTCCAGCGCACTGCCCACTCCTCGACGGCGGCAAGCTCCACGGTGGTGGAGCACCGGGGAAGGGAGCGGAGAAATTCCTTTCCGTAAGCCCTGCTCAGGATGCGGGAGTCCAGGATGGCTACGGTCCCCCTGTCCGTGGACCTCCGTATGAGGCGGCCGAACCCCTGCTTGAGCATGATGGCGGCCCGGGGCACCTGGTAGTGCATGAAGGGGTCTTGCCCCCTGCCTCTGAGCGCTTCCATGCGGGCCTCGGCCACCGGCTCGTCCGGCACGGCGAAGGGCAGCTTGGTGATGACCACCGTGCTCAGGGCTTCCCCGGGGACGTCGACGCCCTGCCAGAAGGTGTAGGTGCCCAGGAGGACGGCCCGCCCCAGGCGCTTGAACTCCTCCACCAGGGCATAACTGTCCGCATCCCCCTGCGTGAGGACGGGGATGCCCTTTTCCGAGAGGGCCCGGGCGGCCCGCCGGAGCATCCCGTGGCTTGTAAAAAGCACCAGCGTGCCCCCCTCCGCCCTCAGGAGGATGTCCTCGATGCGCCCGAGGGCGCCCTCTTCGTACCCCTCGCTTCCCGGGGGCGGAAGGTCCCGGGCGATATAAATGAGAGCCTGCTCCCGGTACTTGAAATGAGACGGCACAAGAAGCTCCTCAGCCCGCTGAAGCCCCAGGCGCTCCCGGACGAAGGCGAAGCTCCCGCCGGAGGTCATCGTGGCCGACGTGAAGACGGCGCTTCCGAGGTCCTCGAAAACGTTCATCCCGGCCACGTCCACCGGGGTGGCCGCGAGCCTGAGCACCTGCCGGGAGCGCTCCGCCCAGTAGACGTGCCCCGCAAGCTCCTGCTCGAGGACCGCCCGGAGGGCCCGGGCCGTCCCGGTCAGCCTCAGCGCCGCGGCCTCCAGCTCCCGCCTGCCGTCCTCATCGTCGCCCGCCTTGCCGCCCAGGCCCCCCAGGGCCTGGGCCAGGGTGAGCAGGGGCTCGGAGAGCGTGTCCGGGACGAAGCGCGTCTTCCTCAGGCGGACGGGCTGCGCAGGGAGGCGGCCGCCCAGCTCCGAGAAAAGGTCTGCGCTTGCCCGCCGGGCCTGCTCCGCGAGGCGGCCAAGCCGGGTGAACTCCCGGGGGGCCAGCCATTTCAGGCGGGCCAGGAGCCCCTTGCCCTCGGGGCCCAGGACGCCGTTTAAAACGTGGAGGACCTTGAAGTTCGTTACCTCGGTGCTCAGGTAGCTGGAGGCCACGTCCTCCAGTTCGTGGGCCTCGTCGAAGACGGCGGCCTCGAACTCCGGCAGCGCCCGCATCCCGGAGGCCAGGTTGGCGAAGTACAGGTGATGGTTGAGCACCAGTATGCGGCTCCGGGCCTGCTCCTCCCTGCCCTTGAAGTAGAAGCACGCCCGCCGGTGGCGGCAGTGGGAGCCCCAGCACAGGTCGCTCTGGCGTGAGACCGTCTGCCAGAGCTGCCCCCCCGTGCCCTCCCGCCGCCCCGTGTCCGTCTCCGCGGCCCAGGCAAGGAGGCGCTCCAGGGCCTCCGGCGGCGCGTTCTCGAAGAGCCCGTGCATGCGGGCCTGCTCGAGCCTCCTCAGGCAGAGGTAGTTTTCGCTCCCCACGCAGAGGGCGAAGCGCAGGCCCGGGAAGACGTGCTCCGCCAGGAAGGGGAGCTCCTTTTGCACGAGCTGCCTCTGGAGGGCCTTGGTGTAGGTGCTCACCACGGCGCGCCCGCCCCGGGAAGCCAGGTGCGCGGCCAGGGGAACAAGGTAGGCCAGGCTCTTGCCGGTTCCCGTGCCCGCCTCCACCAGGAGGCTTCCCCCCTCCCGGAGCACCCGCTCCACGGCCTCGGCCATCCGCTCCTGGCCCGTGCGGGGCTCGTAATCGGGAAGGCGCGCCCTGAGAGTCTCTCCCAGGCTCTCTTTCATAGCGGCCCCGGCGCGGGGGGCATCAGTCGATGAGGTTGAGGTTTCTCGGGGACTGCTCAACCTTCTTCACCTCTTCTATCTCTTCGGCCGCGGTGGCCCCCAGGTCGCGGAACCGGCGGGCCGAGGGCAGGACCCTGGATTCCATGGAGCCCACCGCTTGGTTGTACGCGTCGGTCAGCCTGCCCAGGGCGACCCCGACTTTACTGAGGTGCCCGGCCCATACGCTGATGCGGCCGTAGAGCTCCTTGCCCAGGGCGGCTATGGTCTCGGCGTTGCGGGCGACCTCCTGCTGCCGCCAGCTCGATGCCACGGCGGTCAGGAGGGCGAAGAGCGTGGTGGGGGTGGCGATGAGGACCCTCTTTTCCATGCTCTCCTCCAGGAGGGTGCTGTCGTTCTCCAGGGCCGCGGCCAGAGCGGCCTCTCCCATGAAGAGTATCACCAGCTCCGGGGAGCGCTCGAACTGGGTCCAGTAGCCCTTGGAGCTCAGCCGGGCCACGTGCTCCTTGACGTGGGAGGCATGGCGCTTGAGGGCCGTGCGCCTGAGCTCCTCGGTCTCGGCCGAGGAGGCCTCCAGGAGGGCCTCCAGGCTCACCTTGGAGTCCACCACCAGCTCGTGTTCCCCCGGCAGGCGGATGACCATGTCGGGGCGGAGCCGCCCGTCGGCGGAGGCCACGGAGACCTGCTCCCGGAAGTCGCAGTGCGCCGACATGCCCGTCAGCTCCACCACGTTTCTCAGGGTGACCTCCCCCCACCGCCCCCTGATGTGGGGCTTCCTGAGGGCCGTCACCAGGTTTCCGGTCTCCTTCTGGAGGTCCCTGTGGGTGGTGGTCAGCATCTTTATCTGCTCGTCGAGGCTCACGTAGTCGCGGGTGCGTTTCTTCTCCAGGGAATGGAGCTGCTCCTCGTAGCGCCTCAGGGTCTCGGAGAGGGGCTTGACCAGCCCCTCCATGGCCTCCCGGTGCTCCCCCAGGCGGCCCCTGGTGTCCTCCACCACTTTCCCCAGCCGCTCCGAGGCCAGGCGGAGGAAGTCCTCGTTGCTGCTTTTCAGGGCCGCGGAGGAAAGGGCACGGAAGGTGTCGGACATCTCGGCCTTCATGTTCTCAAGAAGGCTCTTCTGCTCGGCGAGGTTCGAAAGAGAGGCTTTAAGCTCGGTCTCGGCCCTGGTTTTGAGGAGCCTTTCCTGGTCCAGTGCGTCCCTCAGGCTCCTGAGCTCCCCGGCGTCCCGCTCGGCCTGCCGCCGGAGCTCTTCCTCGCGCGCCGAGGCAGCCGAGGCCGCGCCCAGGGCGTCCCGGAGGCCGTCCTCCGTGGCTGCGAGCCTCCGGGCGAAGCTCCTTTCGGCGCGGGCCTTGAGGAACACCCACGAAAGGGTGAAGCCCACGATGAGGCCCGCAACCAGGTAGAGTATCTGAGGCACGGGCACCGACCTCCCTCCAGCCCTCCGGCGCGGTTCACTAAGGATACACCCTGGGGGAGGGAAAGCTCAAGGAGTCGCCCGATGGGGGCGCGCGCCCTCAGGAAGCGGGGGCGGGCTTGGCCTCTGCTTCCCCTTCGTCATCGGGGATGCGAAGGCTCATGGGCATCTCCGCGGCCCCGCCCGCGCCATCGGAGGCGGTGATGGTGAAGGTCGCGGTCCCGGTAAAATCGGGGGGCACCTTCCAGCGGACGACTCCGGTGACCGGGTCGATGCTCATCCCCTCCGGGGCGCCCGAGAGGCCGAAGCGCACCGGGTCCCCGTCCGGGTCGTGGGCCTGGGCGCGGTAGGTATAAGAGATGCCGTCGAAATGAAAGTCCTTGTGCTCGCTGAGCATGGGCGGCATGTTCTGCACTTTCCGCGTCAGGACGACGGGGGCCCCGTATTGCTGGCCGTCGAAAGGTATGACCCGCACGGAGAAGGCGTCCCCCCGCTTCAAGGGCTGGGACAGCGCCTCTCCGCGGCCCGCCCAGGCCCCGTTTTTCGTCCACTCGTACTCGATGTCCACCATGTCGCCGTCGGGGTCCTCCGCCTGGGCCTCGACGTGGACGTCCTCCCCGGGGGTGAAGACCTCCGGCAGAATCTTGACATGGGTGAGACGGGGCTTGGCGTTAAGGAGGCTGACCTGATTGGACAGGACCGTGTCCTCGCCCACCGTGGCCTCCGCCTGCACGGCGCTTCCCCGCGAGACGTCCATGAGGGCGGTGTCGAACTCCGGGCCCTCGGGGGCCGAGACCGGCGCGCCGTCGACCAGCCACCGGAGGCTGGCCTCTCCGAGGTCGAACCCCTTTGCGCTGAGCCTGAGGACGGTGCCCCGGGAGGCCTCCGCGGGCTCCAGGGCGAGGCCGTAGGCGCCGGAGGACCCCGCCGCGCTCTCATGGAAGGCCTTCGCCGGGGAAGGCGGAGGGCCTTGCCCGCCCTTCTTCGGCGGAACCTGCTCGGAGCATGCCACGGCCAGCAACAGAAGCAGCGCCAGGGGAGCCAGGAACCTTTTCATCAGTACTTGAGCAGCACCGAGAGGCATGCCTTCTCCGCGGGGTTTTTCGTGTTCGTGGCGTCTATCTCCATGGCGTAGAGATAAGGCACGTGAGCCACGGGCACCTCGCCGGAGTTGGCGGTAACCACACCGCCCTTGTCCAGGTTGTACCCTCCCGGCCCGGAGTTTCCCTCCACGGTGTTGACTATCTTGGAGGTGACCTGGTAGTCGCCCAGGTCGAAGGAGAGGTCGTAGCTGTTGGTGTCGGAGGGGTC
>JARRLN010000054.1 GCA_037386965.1 Nitrospirota bacterium | reverse complement strand
TTCGAATCCTGCCCGCCGATCTCGATGATGGTGTCCACATCCGGATCAATCTCACAGGCGGCTCTGGCGTGGGCCGTGATCTCATCGATGATCCGATCCGCCCCCATGATTTTACCGGCGAATTTCCGTCCCGAGCCGGTGGTTGCGGCGCCCTTGATGCACAGTTTCATGCTTTTCTTTTCACTCAGGTCATTGATGGCTGACAATACGTTCTGAACCGCGGCCACCGGCCTTCCGGCGGTGCTTGTGTAGAAGCCGGCCATGATCCGGCCGTCCGCATTCAGCAACACCGCCTTGGTACTTGTGGATCCGATATCCATCCCCAGGAACACCTCCCAGCCATTGGGAGGGATCAGGGGGTCATAGATATCCACTTCCACCGGATAGGACCCGCCGGCATCCGCAGACACATAGTCATACGCTTCATCCCCGCCGAAATCCGGATAATTGGAAAGGGTCAAGGTGAGCGGGGCATGACCGTATTTTTTCTGAACGGTTCCGGGCCGCAGCATATCGGTCACCGACCTGAAACCCACGGTGTCGTTTTCGCGCCATTCGTCAAACAGGAGAAATGCGGCGCCCAGGGCCCCGTAAACCCCCGTTGGGTCCACGATGATCTCCTTTTGGATAATGGACGTGATATGCTGCACCACCGCCCGGCTCCGGGAGACGCCGCCCGTGAAAATAATGGGGGAGAACGGGTCCCACTGGATGAAGAAACGAGGGGCTGGATACGCCGGGAGGCCAGCAGACGGAAGATGGCCCTCTCCGTGCACGTCCCGTGGCCGGCAAGCCCCCTTGGCGCCGAAGGAGACGAGAGGATGCGGAAGGCCATGGGCCTCGCCCGGAGCCTGGGCGCCGGCCTGGTGGTCGTCCATTTCTCGGGGGAAAGGGGCGTGAGCTACTACCGGGAGGCGATCACCCCGGTCCTCGATGAGGCGGCGCGGTCGGGGCTCCGTGTGGCCATCGAGAATACCGTGGAGACGGGGCCGGATGAGATAAACCGGCTTTTCGGCCTCCTGCGAGGTGACAAAAACAGCGGTGCCGCGGGGCTTTGCCTCGATGTGGGCCACGCCAACCTCTATCCGGCCACGCGGAACGATTACCTGAGGTTCGTCGATGCCCTGGACGAACGGGTTCCCATCATCCATGTACACCTGCATGAGAACTACGGAGACGCGGACAGCCACCTTCCGGTCTTCTCCGGGCCTGCCGGCGCGGACCCGAAGGGGCTGGAAGGGCTTTTCAAGCGCCTTCGCGCCAGGGGCTTCGACGGGGCTGTCATCTTCGAGCAGTGGCCCGAGCCGCCCGAGCTTTTGCTTCAGGCGCGGGAGCGGCTCCTGGACATGATAAAGACCCTGCCCAAAGAGAAAAAGCCCGTCAGGAGGGAGAGGACCGGGTGGGCCAGGGCTGCACGCCCTCCGGAGGACGCTGCGGAGGCCATCGCCCGGGCCGACGGGGAGAACCGGAGCTGGCGGGAGAAGCTGGAGTGGGTGCGGGATTTCCTCTCGAAGGAGCCGCGGCCTTCCCTGGATGAGCTTATCTACGCGGCCATCTATCTCAGGTTCCTGGGGACCGGCCAGGTCCGTGCGGAGGAATCCGGCGGCCATTACCGGCCCGTGCACCATGCCCGGGCCGCCAGGGACATCGACGGGCGCCTCAGTGAGGTGGCAGGCGAGGAGGAGGCCCTTGTCGCCAGAAAAATCCTCCCTTGGCTTCCCTCTTACGACAGGGCCTTCATGAGGGCCGAGCCCCTGACCCGCATCCGCGATATCGCCCACCGGGGCGACATCCCCAAGGAGCTCAAGAGGGAGATAAAGACGGCGCTTCAGAACAAGCTGCACCGGAGCGCCGGTCCCGAGGACCTGAGGACCTCGGAGAGGATCCTCAAGCGCATAACCGCCCCGGGGGCCGGCTACTCCAGGGATTTTGTAAGGGAGTTTCAGATATTTCACGAAGAGTTAAAGGAGTTTTTCAGCGCCACCAGCCTCGAAGAGAGGCTTAGGGCCTTGCTGGAGAAAGGCACCGAAAGCGCAAGCCATATAAAGAGGTTTCTCCGGGCCAGGAAGCAGCGGGAACGGAGTCTCGAGGGGAACGTCAAGCTCGTCGGCCTTCTTACGGACCTGAGGGGGCGCCTCCTTGAAGAGGCCCGGAGGAAGGACCAGCGCTTACAGCTCCTCAGGCTCTCGGAGATTGCCCTGGAGGACCATGCCTTTGTTCTTGAAAGCGAGATGGTCAACCGGCTCGATTCCATGCCTGCCGATAATTTCCCGTGGCGGACGGCGCTGGACGCTCTTGTTCTCGGCGTTTCCAATGTCGGGCTGAGCGGCATTTCCTCCCGTGAGTGCGAGGCTGTCCAAAACGAGCTTCAGAGCCTGTCCCGGGGTTTTGCCGCCGAGGGTCCTGGCGCTTTTCCCCGGGAGGGTGGAGCGCCTGGGGCGTCTGCTCGGCGTGGATGAGCACGCAATCCGTACGTTCACGGAAGGGGACATACGGGGAAACGTGGTCTTTCAACTCTCCAGGCTGTGTTCCACTTTGCTCAAGAACGTGCGTTTCATGGGCCGCCTTCCCCTCTGGGACGTGCTGGTGCCGGGGCGGGCCAGGGGCCGCCTGGTCGTCCTGAAAGAGATGGCCCAGGCCGAGGGCCAGGAGCCGGGCGCCCTGATAGCGGTCCTCGAGAGGGCGGAGGGAGACGAGGAAATCCCCGCTCGCCTCTCCGGCCTTGTCCTGGGCCATGAGCTTCCCCATCTCTCCCATCTGGGGGTGCGGGCCCGGCAAAAGGGCGTCGTCTTTGCCGCGTGCGGCGACAGGGCCGCCTTCGCGGCCCTCAAGAGCCGCTCGGGGGAGACGGTGATGCTGGAGGCATCCCCCGAGGACGTCACCATCGAGCCCTCTACGGGCGGAGAAGCGGAGCCACGGATGCATGGGCCCGTCTCCGTGCCCGGGGTCGTCCTTTCCGTGGAAAGCCCCGTCATACCCCTTCAGGAGGTCGCGCCGGAGACGGGAGGCGCGAAGGCTTTCAACGCCCACCGCCTTTTGGAGCTGGCGGGCAAGGACGGCGCGCCGTTTCGCGCCCTGAAGGGCGCGGTCCTCCCCTTCGGCGTCATGGAGGAGGCGATAGCAGCGGCCGGGAAGGGGGCTCGGTACAGGGAAATCTCCCGCTCCGTCCCGGAGATGCCGGCGAAAGAAAGAGAACGCGCCCTGGGAGGGCTCCGGCATATCCTGGAAAACCTGGAGGTCCCCGCTGGCATCATCGAAAGGGCGGCCGGCCTTCTTCCCGGCACGGACCGTTTCATGGTCCGCTCAAGCGCCAGCACCGAGGACCTGGAAAACTTCGCCGCCGCGGGCCTTCACGACTCCGTGGGCAACGTGCCCCGGGAGGGGCTTCCCACCGCCATCCGGCAGGTGTGGGCATCGCTCTGGACCGGGCGGGCCGTTCTGGCCCGGAAGGATGCCCGTATTCCCTCGGACCGCGTCCACATGGCGGTCTTCATCCAGCCCATGCTCGTCCCGGACCTCTCCTTTATCATCAACACCGTAAACCCCATAAGCGGCAAAGCCTCTGAAATGTACGTCGAGCTTGTCCCGGGCCCGGGCGAGACGCTGGCATCGGCCCGGGTGGAGGGTTCCCCCTACAGGATGCTCTGCCTTCGCCGGTCCGGGGAGGTAAGGATGCTTTCCTTCGCCGACATGAGCCGCGCCCTTTTTGCCGCCGAGGGAGGACCGGGGCGGGGCGTGGTGGACTACTCCAGGGTTCCCCTGACCACCGACGGGGCGTATCGGAGCGCCCTTGGCCGCCGTCTCCTCCGGGGCGCGCTCCTCATGGAGAGGGCGTTCGGCAGGCCCCAGGACATCGAGGGCGCCGTGGTGGGCGACGACGTTTATTTTCTCCAGTCAAGGGCCCAGCAGGGGATAGGGGGCCTCGGGAGATGAAAAGCGGAGACGTCGTTTTCTCTCGCTGGCCGATACCCCGTGTGGCGGGACTCTTCGAGAAGAGGATAGAGGGCGATGACGCTCTCCTTGAGCTTGCCCGCCTCCGGTTTGAGCAGGCGGGCATGGGGGCCGAGTGCTACGGGGAGAGCCCCGAGCAGGTTCCCTGGCTGCTTTCCTTCGCCCCCTCATCGCCCGAGGGGACGTTTCTTCATCTTCCCCGGGATGCCGACATCCTGACGGAGAGCGGCAGAGCGAGGGTCATGGAATTTGCCGGGCGAGGGGCGGAGGGCCTGGGGGCCCTGGTCCTGCACGACCAGCCGGAGTGCGCCACCCAGGCGGCCCGGTACGTGGAGGCGGTCCGGGCCGTTTCACGGGAGCTTGAGGCGATGGATGCCGCAGTGCTCCTTTTCATAGAGTACGCCTCGGGACTTGAGCCGGAGGCATATCTTGAACTTTTCCATGGATTGCGGGATACTCCCTCTGTGAGCGCGTGCGTGGACATAGGGCACGTGGGCCTCCGGAAGGCCCGGGCGCAATACGGGAAGGGCCATCCGGGAGAGGACCTTTGCGGGCTCCGGCCGGACGACCCTCTGCTGATTGACGTGGTGGACGAGGTGGAAGAAGCCGTGCGCTCCGCCCTGCCCGTGGTCCTCTCCATGGTGCGTGCCCTGAGCGCTTACGGAAAACCCATACACTTTCACCTTCATGATGCACATCCGCTTTACGCCGAAAGCCCCTTCGGGGTCTCCGACCACCTGAGCTTTCTGGCCGCCGTTCCCATCCCTTTTGCTTACAAGGGGAGGCGCTCTCTCACGCCCATGTACGGGCCCTCCGGGCTTTCGGAGATTATACGGACGAGCCTCCGTGCCATGTGGCCCGAGGGGCTGTCCTTCACCCTCGAGATACACCCCTCGGGGGGACGGGTCCCCCTGGGCGACGCCCGCCCCCTTTTCGGCCACTGGAGAGACCTGACCAACGCCGAACGCATGAACCACTGGCTTGGGGTTCTTACGGAGAACGGAAACCTGCTTTCGTCTCTCATATGCCAGGCGCCCCTGTACAAGACGACTGCTCAAGGAGAGTGACATGAGGAAACCCGAGAAGATGTTCATCTACAACCTCTTCCCGCCCCTTGCAGGGAAATTCACCGGTTGGGGCCCCCATCTCGAGCGTGCCGCGGAGATGGGCTTCAACTGGATTTTCGTCAACACCATCCAGCAGCCGGGCATGTCGGGCAGCCTGTACTCCATCAAGGACTATTTCGGCATTAACGGGAAATTCGTCGACCCGTCGGACGAGCACTCCCCCGAAGAGCAGGTGCGGGCCGTGGTCCGGAAGGCGGAAGGCCTGGGGCTTAAGCTGATGGCGGACCTCGTCATCAACCACTGCGCCGTGGACTCTCCCCTTCTCAAGGAGCATCCGGAGTGGTTCGAGTGGCAGAAGAACGGGGAGGTCGTCCACCCCTCCGCGGACGAAAACGGCAGGACCGTGGTCTGGGGAGACCTGGCCAGGTTCGCCCACCGGAAGACGAAGGACAAGGAGGGCCTCTATCGGTTCTGCAAGAGCGTTGTGGAGTACCTGGTGGGCCTGGGTTTCCACGGCTTCCGGTGCGATGCCGCCTACCAGCTTCCGGGGAGCCTCTGGAAGAGGCTTATCAGGGAGACCAGGGAAAAGCATAACGGGGTGAGGTTCTTCGCCGAGACCCTGGGCTGCACCGCCGACCAGACCCGAAAGACGGCCGCCACCGGCTTCGACTACATCTTCAACAGCTCCCGCTGGTGGGACTTCAAGAGCGCGTGGCTCATCGAGCAGTATAACCTGACCCGTGGCATCGCCGCCTCCATCGGGTTTCCCGAAAGCCATGACACCGTCAGACTGGCCCGGGAGCTTGACGGCAACGTCGAGGCCATCAAGCAGCGATACCTTTTCTCCGCTCTCTTTTCGGCCGGCGTCATGGTCCTCATGGGCTTCGAGTTCGGCTTCCGGCGCAAGCCCCATGTCGTGGAGACGACGCCCGCGGACTGGGAGGAAACGGGCATCGACTTGCGGGAGTACATCAGGGATGTCAATCGCTTGAAGGAGAGCTACACGGTTTTCCAGGAGGAGTCCGTCACCGACTTTCTGCATGACGGAAACCCCGCGGTGCTCCTCATGTGGAAATGCTCCTGCGAGGCCATGGACGAGGCCCTGGTCATCCTGAACAAGGACGTGCACGGCAAGCAGCATTTCGAGGTGGAAAGCCTCCAGAAGTACATGCAGTCAAAGGCCCCCCTCACGGACGTCTCCGTGGAGCACCGCCTGGATTACATACCCTCGCCCTTCAGCTACGACCTTCGTCCCGGACAGGGCATCGTCCTCGTCACCAGGCGCGAGGAGCCGGCCCGAGAGGAGGAGGAAGGGGAGTAGGCGTCCCGGCCTATTTGTCCCGGATGTGCTCGTAGATGTTCAGGTAGTGCTCCCCGGGGTGCTTCCAGGAGAAGTCATACCGCATGCCGTTTTCCATGAGCTCGCGGAAGTGCCGGGGATAGGCGTACCACATCCCGATGGCCCGGTGCAGGGCGGATTCCAGGCCCTGGTAATTGGGGTCCCTGAAGGAGTAGCCGTTCCGCTCGTGGTAGGGCCTGCGGGCGTAGTCGGCGTCAAAGACCGTGTCGCTGAGCCCGCCCACCTCGCGCACGACGGGCACCGTGCCGTACTTCATGGCAATCATCTGGGTAAGGCCGCAGGGCTCGAAGAGGCTGGGGACCACCATCATGTCGGAGCCGGCGTAGACGAGATGCGCCAGCTCTTCGTTGTACCCGACCTCCAGGTGGCAGTCGGGGTTGTCGTTGAGGTAGCTCTTCAGGTGCCAGAAGTGGTCGTTGATGCCCCTGTCGGGGCTCGAGCCCAGAAGGACGAACTGGCAGCCGTGTGCCAGAGCGTAAAAGATGGCGTGCCGGATGAGGTGCACCCCCTTCTGATGGTCCAGCCGCCCCACGTAGGAGACGATAGGCTTGAACTCCTTTCTCAGCCAGAGCCTGTCTCGGAGGGCATCTTTGTTGGCGTACTTGCCCTCCAGGGTGGCGATACCGTAACGCTGGGGGATGTGGGGGTCTGTCTCGGGGTTCCAGACGTCGTAGTCGATTCCGTTCAGCACCCCCCCGAACTTGGCCGCGTGGACGTTGAGGGTGTGCCCCAGGCCGAAGCCCTGGTCGGTATGAAGAATCTCCCAGGCATAGTGGGGGGAGACGGTGGTGACGAAGTTCGCATAGACGACGCCCCCCTTCATCATGTTCACGGCGGAGGGGTTGAAGTTGTCCCTGACGCGCGTTTCGTTCATGTAATACCCCATGTCGTGCAGTCCCGTCTCGTGCAGGACGTGCGGGCCGGTGACCCCCTGGTGCATGAGGTTGTGCAGCGTGTAGCAGACGCGGGGATGGGTCATGCCGAGCCATTTGTAGACGTCAAAAAGCAGCACGGGCACCAGCCCGGTCTGCCAGTCGTGGCAGTGGATGACCTCGGGGTGCTTGCCCGCCTTGAACATGAACTCGAGGGCCGCCCGCGAGAAGAAGGCGAACCTCTCCGGGTCGTCATGATGGCCGTAGAAGACCCCCCTGTTGAAGAAGTCCCGGCTTGAGTGGGCGTCTATGAAGAAGCACTTCCTCCCGTGGACGAAACCGAAGAAGACGGTGCAGTGCACCCAGTAGTCGTAGCAGGGGACCCAGAGGTCGTTGTAGACGGGTTGCAGGGCGTAAATCTGGTCGTACCGCATGCAGTTGTACTTGGGCAGGATGATCTCCACGGAATGCCCCCTCATTTCCAGCTCCCTGCTCAGCCCGTAGACGACGTCGGCAAGCCCACCGACCTTGGCAACCGGAGCGCACTCCGGGGCGACCATGACGATGTACATGCGAAAGGTTCCTTTCAAAAAATTTTACATGGATTATATCAGGAGAAAGGACCCTTTACTACAGGGAAAAGGGCTTTTACAAGGGGCCAGAGGGATGGAGTCAGACGACGGCTTCAAGCCAGGCGAAGATGATGTTCTCCAAGAAGAACGTGATTGCGGCCAGAATCCAGAGCGTCTTTTCTATCTTCTGGGGGCGCACCCGGAGTCCCCCCATGATGGCGGCGAGCAAGGCGAACCACAGGACGGACGCCCATTTCATGTTCCAGGGCGAGACCCAGAGCACCAGAAAGGAGATATAAAAGCCCAGCCCGAGAAAAGGCCCCCACATGCGGGTCTGCCGAAAATCCTGTTTCTTTCTCATCCGGTGAACCCTCAGGGCCCCGATGATATATACCTGCCACCATGCCCCGAGGAACATGAACATGACCCCGTAGCGGTCGAAACGGGCCAGGGTGTCTTCCATGATGTTGAAGGGGTGCGTTTCCACGGCCCAGATGGTGAAGATGAAGAGGGCGGGGATAAGGGAAATGAAGATAAAGCCGAAAAAATCCAGAAAATACGAGCCTAAATGCGCTTCTGCCTTATAAGCACGCTCGTCCCTCCCGGTGGCGAAAAATTCAAGCCCCAGGACAACAGGCACGACGAGATACAGGAATTCCTGATACCTGTAGGCCTCGATATCCCCTTTACCTCCCCGCACTTATAATTCCATAAAAACCTTTGATAGTCAAGGAACGCCCGGGGAGCGGCACGGCAGAGGGGTTTCCATTGCCGCGCGTATGGGGGAAGGGCTGCCGAAAGTACTCATAGCTCCCCCCCGTTGCCTTGACACCAGGGGTCGAAAAACGTAATATCAGAGGGGCTTGGCGATGAAATACATCCTTCTGAAAGACCTCGAAGGGGACCTCGAGGAGCTGGATGACGCCGTTTACGCCATCCGGACGAGAAGCACCGGGCAGGAGCAAGAAGACGCCCAGCCGACCCGGGAACTGTTCTCGGAGGCGGATATCTTCCGCATCAGGAAGAACGCCCCGGAGCGGGCGGATGCCATCGCCTTTACGGACGACTGGGTCTACTGGAACTCCGTGAGCAAAGACGTCATCTCCTACGTCTTCCGTGACTGACCGCCCTGCGATTCCCTCTCTCAGAGAACAGCGCGATATGTCCTCTCCCCCGGTCGGAAGTGCGCCGCGAGCAGGGGGCGAATATCTCTGGAAGTCCCGAGACCGGAAGGCAGCCTTTTCAAAATGAAACGGCATAAACTACTTTTTGCAAAAAATACAAAGAGTTATCTAAAATAGAGGAAGAAACGCGCACGGAGAGAAATCGGATGTCATCTGAAGTGTATGAGCGTCTGGTCAGGCGCGGGCTTCTGGACCGCGCGGGCCTTCACGGCATTGCCAGGGAAGCGAGGACTTCGGGCAAGCGCACCGGGGATGTGCTGATTGAACGGGGCGTGCCCAAGTACGAGGTCCTCTTGTGCCTGAGCCACTATTATGACCTCCCGTTTGTGGAATATGAAGAGGACATCCTCGTTTCCTTCAAGGTACTGGAGCTCGTCGACGCCGAGAGGCTGAAGTCGGCGCTGTGGTTCCCGGTCTCGGTGTTCGAGGGCAAAGCCGAGGTCATCGCGTGCAACCCCCGGGACCCCGCCGTTGTTGAGGACATAAAGAGGACCCTGGGCGTGCACGATGTCCAGTTCACGGTGGCCTTGCCCGAGGACCTCATCAGGATAATCGAAAACAACCAGGACCTGAACCCGGACTTCCCGCCCTCGGCCGGCAGGACGCCGCTGGCCCTGGTCAGGACGTTTCTCGCCGACAGGCGCACCTCGCTGTCGAGGCAAAGGACGGCGCTTGCCAAGGGAAGGACGGGACTTTCGTTTCTGCGGACCGGCATCGCGTTCGTAACAATCTCCATCGCCCTTTACAGGTTCTTCGGGGAAAGCTACATATTGCTGCTGGCGCTTCCCCTGCTGACGGCGGGGGTCGCTGCAGTCTTTGACGGGTTCAAGTGGTATTTTTCCGCGCGGCCCATCGCCTTACAGAAGCTCGATTATGCGCAGACCGGACCCACCGAGGGGTTCACCGTGCTGGAGGTATCCAACCCCGGCAACGCGCCCGAGTTTGCCAGAAGCCGCGTCGTGGGGGGAGCGGAGCAGCTGCGCGAGGACTGGGCGGACCTGTCTCCGGTGGAGAGGAGGAGGTTTTTGGCAAACGACAGGACCGAGATGGCCGAGGAGAGGACCGCTCTTGCGTCCATGAGGACCACGATGGCAAAAGCCCGCACCGGGCTGGCTTTCACGCGCACGGGCATAGCCTTTGCGGGGCTCGGCATCGGGCTGCTGAGGCATTTCCCTGCAAGCCCCTGGACGGTCTTCGACGCCGCCCTGATAGCCTTCGGCGCCATAGCCGCCGTGGAGAGCTTTCACTGGTACCTGCCGGGGCGCAGTGCGGCAAACGAAGGGCTCAGGGCGGTGAGAAACGCCCTGGCCCGGGAGAGCATCTGGGACTTCGCCTTCCCGCGCTTTTACAGGTCACGGGACGCCTACGCCGGCTTGGGCGCGGTGAAGGCCTGCCAGTCGCCCTCCATATGGGGCACGTCGGGACTGGCCCTGGAACGCACCGTGCTCGCGGAACGGAGGAACCTGATGGCCCGGTTGAGGACGATCATGGCGAGGTCCAGGACTGCAATGGCGTTCATACGAACAGGCCTGAGCATGTCGGCCGTGGGCATTGGGCTGTTGATATTCTTCGGCGTGGGCAGCCTCCCCTGGACGGCCTTCGACGCCGTGCTGATACTGACGGGCCTCATCCTCGTGGTAAACGGCCTCGTCTGGTATTTCCCCGCCGAGAAGGTGAAGAGGCAGCTCCCATACTGTTTCGGAGACCTGGAGATGAGCATTCCGGACTACGGCACCTCTCCGCGGTGCTGGGGGAAGGTGGTTTTCAGCCATGATGACATCTGACAGAAGCCTCCGGACATACGGCCCTCTTTTGCGGAAGGGCGTTCTGACCGAAGGGGAGCTCGTGTGCGCCCTCGATTCGGCGATGGCCCGCGGCCTGGAGCCCGAAAGGGTCCTTATCCGCGAGTACGGCGTCCCGCGCCGCACGCTCCTCGAGGCCCTCTCGGAGTATTTTCGCCGTCCCGGCGTCGAGTACGACGAGCGCCTCCCCGTGCCGGTGGAGCTGCTTGAGAGGCTGGACCCGGAGATGCTCTCCCTGAGCCGGTGGTTCCCGGTCACCATGGAGGGAGACACGGTGGTCATCGCCGCGTGCGACCCGCAGGACCCCGAGGTCAGGGAACAGGCCGAGAGGTTCTTCGAGGGAAGGGACATGGAATTCAGGGTCGCCCTGGAGGAGGACATCCAGTGGTTCATACAGGATTTCCTGAACGCGCGGCCGGGCCTGATCATAGGCACCGAAAGAACAGGACTCGCCTTCTGGCGAAACAACATGGCCCAGTGGAGGACGAGGCTTGCCTGCTACCGCACCGACCTTGCGACGGCCAGGACGGCGCTGGCCATCTTCCGCTGGGGCCTCGGCCTCATCGGCCTTTCCACCGCCCTGATACTGCTGGCCGAGAAAATCCCCCTTGCGGCTTCCGTCCACTGGGCGATGATGGCCGGCGGCGTGGTGCTTTCGGCCCTGGGGCTCGCGCGGTATCTGAAGGTGCGCAGATCGAGGATGAGCCCGCCCGAGCATCAGACGCTGATGGAGGTAACGGCGGCCACCGTGCAGTTCGCCGAGAACTACCACGTCGAGGGGGCGGCCGCTCCCGGCGAGATAAAAAAGACCATGCTCTCCCGCCTGCAGGACTTCATACCCCCCTACTGCACGTTCATATATCCGGTCCCCGCCAGCAGGGTGCGAACACAGCTGGCGCGGGAGCGCAACATGCTGGCGGCCCAGAGGACGGTGGCGGCCTGCTACAGGACCGTCTACGCACGGGCGAGGACGGGCCTCGCCTTCATCCGCAGCGGCGTGGCGTTCTTTTCGGTCGGAATGGGCCTCATGAAGTATTTCGGGTACAGGCCCCTGTCCTGGCTCAACCTGATACTGGCCGTCTCGGGGCTTCTGATGACCGTGGACGGCCTGATGTGGTATCTTCCGGCGCGGAAGGAGCAGGCCGACATAACAAGGGGCGGCCAGTAGCGCGAGGCCTGACGGATGAAGATAAAACGCAAGATAATATTCTCCAACGTCTTCAACATCGCGCTCATCGCCCTCATAGGGGCTCTCGCGGTCCAGTACCTCAATACCGTGAACACGAAGCTGCGGTTCGTCGAGATAGCCGACGACCTGAACGTCTCGTTCCTGGAGATGAGGCTTTCGGAAAAGAACTATTTCCTCTACGAGGACCCGAACGCCCTCGCCGACCTGGAAAGCAACATAATGGAGACGATGAAGGCCCTGCGGTCCGTGAAAGGCGACATAGTCCGCGCCATCGGGGAAAGCCAGTTCGACGAGCTCCGAGGGCACCTCGTAAACTACGCGCGCGAGGTCGAGAGAGTCAAGGGGTTCGCGTCGACGAGCGACGCGAGCGCCAAGGCCGTACGGGCCAAAGGCCACGAGCTTGAGGCCTTCGCTGACAGGATAACGCACCTGGAGAGGGGACACATCAACGAGATAATCCTCAAGTCAAAGAGGATACTCTATTACCTCTTTCTCGGCATCCTTCTTTCGGCCCTCGTGGTGAGCCGCTCGGTGTCCAGGAAAATCCTGGAGCCCATACGGGAGATCGAGGCCCTGACGAAATCCATCTCGGCCGGTACGTTCACGAAAATCGACATGGTCCCGCCGAAGGACGAGCTCGGTTCCGTCATAGGCGCCATCAACACCATGTCGGAGAAGCTCAAGACGCGCGAGGAGGAGATAATACAGTCGAAGAAACTGGCTTCCATGGGCATCCTGGTCGCGGGAGTGGCTCACGAGCTGAACAACCCCCTGAACAACATCTCGATGATAGCGCAGGCATATTCCGAGGTTTACAAGAATCTGAGCGACGAGGAGAGAATGGAGCTCATGGGGCGCGTGGAGGCCGAGACCGAAAGGATACGGGACATCGTGAGGAACCTGCTCGATTTCTCCAAGCCCAAGGCGCCCAACCTGAAGAAATCCGGGATAAACGACGTCCTGAGGCATACGCTCAAGCTCGTCCAGAACATGCTGGACATTTCGAATATAAATACGAGGATCGTATACGGGAAGCGTCTTCCCGAGGTCTGCGTCGATGAGGACCAGATACAGCAGGTCCTGGTAAATCTGATAATAAACGCCATACAGTCCATGTCCTCGGGCGGCGACCTGTCCATCACGACGAGGCAGGGCGAGGCCGGCAGGACCGTGGAAATCGAGATAAGGGACACCGGCAAGGGCGTACCGCCCGAATTTCTCTCCCACATATTCGACCCTTTCTTCACCACGAAGGAGCAGGGCGGCACGGGGCTGGGTCTGTGGGTGAGCTACGGGATAATCAAGAACCACAACGGCAACATAAAGGTCGAGAGCACCGTCGGACAGGGCACCGTGTTCACCGTCGAACTGCCGATTTATGAGAACGAAGGAGTGTGACGATGAGTTACAGAATCATGATTATCGACGACGAGAAGATAGTCGGGGACATGGCGAAACTCTCCCTTGAGCAGGAGGGCTACGAGGTGGAGACCTTCCTCAGCGGTGCGCCGGCCCTCCAGAGGCTCAGGGAGCAGAAGTTCGACGTGGTGGTCACGGACCTCAAGATGAAGGGCATAGACGGGCTGGAGGTGCTCAGGACCGTCAAGGAGCTCAGCCCGGAGACGAAGGTCATAATGATTACGGCCTTCGCCAACCTGAACGTCGCCATAGAGGCTATCAAGGCGGACGTGAACGATTTCTTCCCGAAGCCCGTGAAAATCAAGGAGCTGAAGGAGTCCATAAAGAAGGCCCTTCAGAAGTAGGCCCCAGAGGCTGCGCGTATGGGAACTTTCTCCGAAATGGTCAGGTCGATATTCCGGAAGCTCGAAGGTCGCCCGGGGGGCTTCGCGAAACGGCTCGACCTGAAAGAGGCCTTCAGGCTTTACAAGGAGGTGCTCGAAAGCAACAACCGCGCCCTCATGGTCATAACCGACATGGGGGAAAAGCTGGGCGGCGATTTCATTTTCGACATAAATTATGTCAGGAAGGCGTATGCGGACCTGTCGGCCGATATCCGTGGTTCGATCGAGCGCTTCGACCTGCTGACGGGGGGCAGACATGACGCCGCGGGCGCCTTCAACCGCGTCGATTCCCTTATCAGGGCGATGGTTTACGGGACGGCCCCCGCCTCGGGAAAGCTGGTCGTCTTCTACGACGACATCTCGTGGGACATGGTCCGCGATGTCGGGGGCAAGAACTACCACCTTTCGGAACTCCGGAACATGCTCGGGCTGAAGGTGCCGGAGGCCTTCGCCCTGACGGGCGCGGCCTACGACGCCTACATGGAGCACAACGGCATCCGGCAGATGCTGACCGCCGGCGACGCTGCGGATACGGAGGGCGGGCTCGAAACAATAAGAGAGGCGGTGGCCGCCGGGGAGTTTCCGCCCGGGCTCGACAGGGCGATAGGGGAGGCCGTTGCGACGGTCGCCCGGCGCGCGGGCGGCGGGGGCAGCCTCGCGGTGAGGAGCAGCGCGGAGGAGGAGGACGGAGACCTTTCCTTTGCGGGACAGTTCATGACGGTCCTCAATGTGCCTCTGGAGAAGGAGGCCGTCAAGGAAGCGTACAGAAAAGTCGTCGCAAGTCTGTTTGCACCGGGTGCGCTGCAATATCAAAAGCAGCACGGCTACGCCGCCGGGAGCCTCAGGATGCCGGTGGGCTGCGTTCTGATGGTCGACGCCCGGTCAAGCGGCGTCCTTTATACGGCGGACCCCGTGGGCGGCCGCGAGGAGAGCCTCCTCATTAACGCCGCCTGGGGGTTGGGCAGCACCGTCGTGGACGGGAGGACGGACGCCGACCTTTTCATCGTGGGCAAGAAACCGGCGCTGCACCTGGAGGAAGCCAGGATAGGGGAAAAGCAACTCATGGCGGTGGCGGCGGAGGGAGGCGGGACCAAGGAGGTCGAAACCCCGCCGGAGATGCGCTCAAAGCCCAGCCTCAGCGAGGAAGACGCCCTTGAGCTCGCCTCCATCGCCTTGGAGATAGAGCGCTACTATAAGAGGCCCCAGGACGTGGAATGGGCAAGAGGCGCCGATGGCGGCATGAGCATCCTTCAGTCCAGACCGCTCGTGGCGGCGGCAGCCCCCGCGGGCCCTGCCCCGGGCCGGGACGAGCTCAAGGAGGCTCTTGCCAGGTATCCCGTCCTGATGTCCAATCGGGGCCGGGTGGTCCAGAAAGGTGTGGCCGGCGGCAAGGTGTTCGTCGTGAAAAACGCCGCCGACCTGGACCATTTTCCGAGAGGGGCGGTCCTGGTCGCAAAACACGATTCTCCCCAGTACGTCCGCGTCATGCCCTACGCGGCCGCCATCATAACCGACACCGGAGCGCCTACAAGCCACATGGCCTCGATTTGCAGAGAGTTCAGAGTGCCGGCCGTCGTAAACGCCGGGGTTGCAACGCAGAGCCTCGCGCACGGGCAGGAAATCACCCTGAGCGCGGAGGAGGACGGCAGCGCGACGGTCTATGCGGGGCTTGCCGAAGAATTGCTCCAGGTACAGGCCGCGAATTCGAGGAGCATGGAGGACCTCTATGAGTTCAGGCGCAAGAGATACCTGATGCGATACATTTCCCCGCTGAACCTGATCAACCCCCTAGTGGACGAGTTCACCGCCGAGAAGTGCAGGACCATGCATGACATCCTGAGGTTCATACACGAAAAAGCCGTGCAGGCCCTGGTGGACGCCTCCGTGCACGCCGAAGGGCATGCCGCCTTCAAGAGGCTCGACCTTCCCATTCCGGCCGGCATCCATGTAATCGATATCGGCGGGGGCCTCGTGGAGGGAAAGGGCGAGAAGGTATCCGTGGAGGAGGTTACGTCGCTGCCTCTCCGGGCTATCGTCAAGGGCATGATGCACCCCGGGGCCTGGCACACGGAGCCCGTCTCGCTGGGCATGAGGGACTTCCTCTCAAGCATGGTGCGCATGCAGGAACCGGCCCAGGAGCAGGCCGGCTTTGCCGGAAACAACATCGCCGTCGTCTCGAGGGAGTACATGAACCTTACCCTGCGGTTCGGCTATCATTTCAACCTGGTGGACTGTTTCTGCAGCGAGAGGGCGGGCAACAACCATGTATATTTCCGCTTTGTGGGCGGCGCCACCGACATCACCAAGCGGTCGCGGAGAATACGGCTCATAGAGGAGATACTCAGGGAATACGGTTTCATCTCGACGACAAAGGGCGACCTCATAATAGCGCGGCTCTCTCACGTCGGCAGGGACGAGATTCTGGATATCCTGGAGAAGTCCGGGAGGCTGATCGCCTTCACCAGGCAGCTCGATGCGGTGCTCGACAGCGACAGCGACGTGGAGAGGTTCAAGCGCAATTTTCTCGAGGACAAGTACGAGCTGGCAGACTAGAGCAGGTCCGGAAATCCATGTGTCGGGCCGATGACCCTTGGTTGAGGCCAATACAATACGTTTGCTCGAGAACAGGGCTATCTTCTAAAACGCTGCTCGATTATATCGGCGGCAGACTGGGCTGGGTGATAGGCACGGAGGACATCCCTGAGGCGTGACGCGTTTGCGGAATACGAAGGCTTTTCAATGACCGTTCGGATGGGCTCCAGAAGCTTTCCGGGATTTCTGAAAAATTCTTTCCACCCCAGGGCTTTGCCCACGCCGAGGGCTTCGACTCTCCGCATGTTGAACTTCTGGTCGGCTATGGTTGGTATGCCCACAACGGGCTTTCCATGCTGGAGGGCTTGATAAACGGTTCCGTTTCCCCCGTGGCAGACCACGAGGTCGCTGGCTTCCGTGGCCAGGTCCCCGTCGATATACTCCTCCACATAGATCTTCCCTTCAACGGACTTAATATCCGAGGCCTGGCCGCCCGTCGTGATTATCGCTCTCATATCCGACTTCTCAATGAGTTCATGGACGTGCCGGAACACGCCTCCGATGCCGGTGGTTCCCATGGTCATATAGATCAGGGGGCTGCCGTCGGTTTCGGGCGGCCACCATGGGGGCGGGTCCAGGGGGCTCCGCCACGTGAGCGGGCCGATGTAGAAGTAGTTCCCCGGCAGGTTCTTCGTCGGGAAGTACTCCGGGATGTCCGCCAGGAGGGTTAGGTCTTTGCCAGTGAGGCAGTTGGTAGCGGTAACGGTCTTCTTCAGGCCGTGTCGCCTGCTCAGTTTCTTAAAGATGCTCATGACGTTATCGAAGATACGCATCTCCAGTTTCAGGTTCAGCGAGTCGAGGCCTTTTCGGAAGGCTGTGTTTTCGCCAGTGAGGTTCGCGGGAATCCAGTCGAAAAAGGGGATGTAGGGAAGCGCCCGGTATTCCGTGGACGAAACGTTCACGATTGCCGCATGTCTGAGCCCCGCGATGTGCGTCGATATGGGCGCGCTGAAGCGTCCGTCGGTAAGAACAAGGTCGGGCTTCACTTGCTCGAAGAGGGCAAGGTCGGCCTCGACCATCCATTCCACCTCGGCGTCGCTAATGAATCTGAGCTTTCCCTTGCGGATATTGTCAAAAAGCGTTTTTGGGTCCGGCTCATGGAGGTGGAGGACGCGAAAACCTTGTTTTCGGATGAATTCCGTCTTGGGGCTCTCGCCGGCGAAGACGACATCATGTCCCCTCTCCC
>JARRLN010000053.1 GCA_037386965.1 Nitrospirota bacterium | reverse complement strand
GACGAGAACGGAAGGAACTACGGCATACGGCTCACCGCTGCCAACGAAGAAGGCAGCGGAAAGAGCCAGCTCGTGACGGTGACGGTCTCACACGACCAGGGGAAACAGAAGGAAGCTAAGCGCTAAGCCCTCCGGGGCTCACCCGGGGCAGCCGCCCGCACGTGCGGGGGCTGCCCCGTTTTTTTGTCCGTTGCCGGTCCCGCCGCGGTCGGCTATAGTAAGGGGCGTGGAATGGTTCGTCCGGATGAGCCCCGTGGCACAGGCGTTGGCGGCGTCTCTTTTCACCTGGGGCCTCACGGCCCTGGGCGCCGCCGCGGTCTTTCTCGGCAGGGACCTGTCACGCCGGGCCCTGGACGGGATGCTGGGGTTTGCCGCGGGGGTCATGATAGCGGCAAGCTACTGGTCCCTCCTGGCCCCCGCAATCGAGATGTCCGAGAGCATGGGGAAGCCCTCGTGGCTGCCGGCAGTGGTGGGCTTTGCGCTGGGCGGGCTCTTCCTCCGGCTGGTGGACGCCGTCCTGCCCCATCTGCACATCGGGTTTCCCATGGCCGAGCGAGAAGGCATAGAGACCACCTGGAAGCGCACCACCCTCCTGGTCCTTGCCATAACCGTGCATAACATCCCCGAAGGCCTGGCGGTGGGCGTGGCCTTCGGGGCGGTGGGCTCGGGCTACCCGTCGGCCACCTTGGCCGGGGCGCTGGCCCTGGCCCTGGGTATCGGGCTTCAGAACCTGCCGGAGGGAACGGCCGTCTCGATGCCCTTGAGAAGGGAAGGCATCTCCGTGGTGAGGAGCTTCTGGTACGGACAGCTCTCCGGGGCGGTGGAGCCCGTGGCCGCCGTGGCGGGGGCGTCCTTCGTCCTCCTGGCCCAGCCCCTTTTGCCTTACGCCCTGGCTTTCGCGGCCGGGGCCATGATATTCGTGGTGGTGGAGGAGGTCATCCCCGAGGCTCAGCGCGCGGGACACGCGGACTTCGCCACCATGGGCGCGATGCTGGGCTTTGCGGTGATGATGTTCCTGGACGTGGCCCTGGGGTAAGCGGCTGCTGTTGAAGCACCAGGGCAGCGGTGCTTCGCCCCTGCGAAGCTCAGGCCGCCTCCAGGCGGACGGCAAGGTCGATCTCCTCGAGGATGCTGGCCACAAGCTCCGCCCGCTCCTTGGGACCCGTGTAGCACAGGGCTTCTCCCTTGCTGTGCGCCTCCCAGGCGATGGCTTCCGCACGCTCCACCGAGCAGCCGGTGGCCCGTACCAGCTGGATGATGACGTCCTCGAAGGTATGCCAGTCGTCATTGAGGAGGATGACGTTCCAGGGCTCGATGACGAGGGTGGACTCTTCCTCTTTTCCGAGGGGCTTCGTGCCAATGCTCATTACCGTAGCCGCCTGCGGCATGCACTAAATATAGCACAAGCCGGGCGAGTGGCGAAAAATTCCGCCCCCGGTTATCGAATCCGGAACTCCATGAAGTGCCTGTCGATGTACCGGCGGACGAACCTCTTGATGCGCTTCCGGCTCGGCGGAAAGACCAGGAGGAAGCCGAGGATGTCCGTCAGAAATCCCGGGGTGAGCAGAAGAGCCCCCGCCACCAGCACCATGGAGCCGTCAAGAATCTCTTCGGAGGGGAAAACGCCCCTTTGCACGTTTTCCCGAAAGCGGCGGAGCACGCCCAGGCCCTCGCTGCGCACCAGGAAGGCCCCCGAAACGCCCGTGAAGACGACAATGGCGATGGTCTCGAGGACCCCGATGCGTGAGCCCACATAGACCAGGAGGGCAAGCTCCACCACGGGAATCGTGCAGAAAAGGACAAAGAGCCTGAAAAGCATACGTCAAGTATAAACGATTGGCCGCCGCAACATCAGAGGCGCTGGACGTAGGACACGGCGCCGAAGGTTACGCGGAAGGTCGTCCCCCGCGTGGCGGGGAGAAGCTCCACCTTTCCCCGAAGCTGGGTATCCGCCAGGAGGCCCACGAGCTGAAGGCCCAGGGTCTGCGCATTCTCGAAGTGAACGCTCTCGGGAAAGCCTGCGCCGTCGTCCGAGAAGATAAGCTCGTATCTGTTTGCACCCAGCGCCCTGAGCGCGATGCGCACGACGCCCGCCCTCCCGTCGGGGAAGGCATGGCGGAGGGCATTGACAAGAAGCTCGTTGATGAGGAGCCCGCAGGGTATGGCCGTGTCCACGGCGAGCATGACGCCCTGTGCCTCTATGGCGACGCGCACGCGGTTGGAGTCGACTTCCAGCGAGCGGTACAGGCTGCTCGCCAGGTTCCTGATGTAGTCGTCGAAGTCCACCTCCGCGAGGTCCGGGGAGTGATAGAGCTTCTCGTGAATAAGGACCATGGCCTTGATGCGGTTTCGGCTTTCGCGGAAGAGGTCCCGGTCCCGGTCGTCCCGCATATGGGCGGACTCGAGCCTCAGGAGGCTCAGGATGACCTGCATGTTGTTCTTCACGCGGTGGTGGATTTCCCTGAGAAGGACCTCCTTCTCCTGAAGGGATTTTCTGAGCGCCTCCTCCTGGCGCTTGCGCTCGGTGACGTCCCTGCCGATGGCCTGGATATACGGGCTCCCGCCGATGCTCACCCGGCGAGCGGATATCTCGGCCGTGAAAAAGGGGCCGCCTTTCCTCTTGAACGAGGCCTCGAAGGTGAGGGGTTCTTCTGTGGTCGTCAGGGCGAGCTTCTCCCGTATCGCCTGGCCGGAGCCGGGTGCTGCGAGGTCCTCGACGGAAAGGCCTATGAGGTCTTCCCGCCTCTGGCCGTGCATGTGGACGGCGGCCTTGTTGGCATCGACGACGGTGGGGCCCTCCGGGCCGGTGGCGTCCAGAAGGAGGATGCCGTCGGAGGCCTGGTTGAAGAGGGAATGGTAGAGCTCTTCGCTCTCGCTGAGGGCCGCTTCCACCCTGAGGTGCTCCTGAATCTCGTGCTCGAGGCTTTCGTTGGCTCGCTTGAGCTCGACGGTCCGCTCCCGCACCCCGCGCTCCAGGGCCTCGTTGGCCTCCCTGAGGGCTTCCTCCGAGCGGCTGAGTTCGGCAAAGAGGGTGTGGAATTCCCGCGTAAGCTGGCCGATTTCGTCCCGTGCGCCGGTGGCCTCGGTGTCCTCCGGAGGTCGCCGTTCCCGGACGTCCTGGACGAGCCTGGAAAGCGGCCTCAGGGCCACGCCCAGCACCATGGAGACGAGCACGGCGCCCAGGGCGAAGGCCCCGGCGGAGGAGACGACCGGGATGCGGGATTCCGCGTTGACCAGTGCCACAACGTCCGCCTTGGGCTGCTGCACCACCACGCCCCATCCGGTGCTGGGGATGGGGTGATACGCGGCTATCCAGGTCTCCCCCTCGTACTGATATTCCGTGACTCCCTGCTCGCCCCGCATGACCCGGGCCACCGGCTCGTAGGAGCTGTAATCGTAGGAAAGGAAGTCTTCGGCGGTCAGGCCCTTCTCGGGGTGGGCCAAAAGCCACCCGTTGCTGCTCACCAGGAAGGCATAGCCTCTTTCACCTGCCTTGATCTTCCGGATGGTCTCAAGGAGGGCGTTGTCCTCCGAGACGACGATGACGCCCCTCAGGAGGGCCTTCGGGCCGGACGGGCCCCGGATGGGAGTGGAAAAGCCCGTGACCAGGGTGTCGATGCGGCTCCGGACCACGTCCAGAAAAACGGTCTTTCCCTCCCTGAAGGTTCTCCGCACCCATCCCAGGTTCCTCCGCGGGATGGCTTTGCCCACGATGTCCGGGCGGCCGGGGAAGGAGAGCCATTGTCCCTCTGGGTCCATCACAAAGTAGTAGTTGAAGAAGCTGGAGACGCTGTCCAGGAGCGCAAGGGCGGCGTCCATCCTGTCCTTCTCAAGGGACACGACGGATGGCAGCCTGGCCATCATCTCCAGCTCCTTCTTTGCCCGGAGGAAATCGAGGTTTATATGTGTGGCCGTCTGGTCCGCGAGCTCCGCTTGAAACCTCTTGGCTTCGGCCAAACGGGCCTGTTCCCGCTTAGGCGTGACAAGGAAGACTTCGACAACAAGGAAAAAAAGGAAGGCGGCCACCAGGACGGCAGCTATCCTGAACCTGATACTGTGAACGTTCACGGGGCCCCCTTCGGCCCACACCAGCGGGCCAAATCGCTTCATTATATTAAACGACGAGCGGGCGAAAGAGAAAGGCCCGGCGTGATGCCGGGCCTTCTCAGAGCATAATCCGGAGCTTTAGAACTGCGATTCCGCGAAATCGGGCTCGAAGGAAGCCGGAGAGGACGGCCCTTCGGCCGAGGGAGGCTTGGCCAGGGCCAGGAAGAGGGGATAGAAGAAGTTCACCACGGGCACCAGGATGAGGAGCCCCAGGAACTTGTTCTTGCCCATGTTCTCGGTCACGAGAACCCAGATGTAGATTATAAGAATCAGGTTCACGAGCGGGATGAACAAAAGCAGCACCCACCACCAGGGCTTCCCGGCCGCTCCCACCAGGGGCCAGAAATTGAGGATGGGGATAAAGGAGAACCAGGCGAGAGGCACGCCCAGCTTCCGCGCTATCACGAACTGGCAGAAGCTGAAATACAAGTAAAAGGCCGCGGCGATGAGCAGTGTGACCATGCCCATGCCGGCCGCCACGAGCGACATCCAGACGGGCATCTTGGCCGGAAAACCGGTTTGACCCGTTCCTCCCGCCATGGGGGGAAATTGAGGAAGCCCCCCCGGCTGCTCCTGTACGGACGGCGGGGGAGGGGGGTCCGCGCCGGGCTCAGGCGGCGCCTTCTCCGTCTGTCCGGCGGCAGGAGCCGCGCTCGTCACGGCCTCTCCGGCGGCAGGTGCGGGTGAGGCCCGCTCTGCACTGGCCGAAGGGGGAGGCGGCGGCGGAGGAAGGGCTTCGCCCTTCGGCTTCGCAGGTGTGGGAATGGACAGTGTGCCGGTCTGTACCGTCATGGTCTTCTCGCCGGCTCCCTCCCCGCCGGGCTCCTGATTCTGAGCCGGGGGCACCGTCGCCTTCTCTCCGGAGACGACAGTCATGCCGCCTGCCACCGGCTGGAGTCTTTCCGGCATAGCCCCGGAAGGCGCCGGGCTCTCTTTCTGTGGCGCCGGGCTCTTTGCCTTCTTTTCGGCCAGGGCGGCGACCTTTGCACCGGGAGAAGACTGTATCCTCTCCTCGGGGCTTTCCACAATTGCCCCCTGGGCGCTTATCCGGGTGTTGCGGGCGACTTCCAGGGGGTGGCCGAGTTTTTTCTCAAGCCACGGCGTCGGGGAGTACTCCGGGTCTATGAGGAACGCCTGGTCGAAGTTCTCGTTGGCTTTCTGGAACTTCCCCAGCTTGTAGTACGCATAGCCCATGAAATAGTACGCGTAGGCTTCGGGCCAGTCGGTGGCGTAGGCCTCAAGGTGGCCTATGGCCTCCTCGTATCTGCCCTGATTGTACGCATCGATGGCCTTCTCGAAATCGACGTTGCTCTCCTGGGCCCGCAAAACCCCGGCGAGAAGGATTACGGTGGCCGAGATAAACAAAAGCAGGGATATTCTCTTCATGACCCTCTCCCTCTGTTGCTTCTTTCTATTGCCGGCGCCCTACTCTCATAAATAGCAGGGACATTCTATCAGAAAGTTCCTGTGTTTTCCTGTATTTTCAATCACAGTGCAGGAGGCGGGAAGGAGGTTGAAAGGGGGGCGGAAGCCCCCCGGACAGGCGTCAGGACTCCAGGTCTTTTCTCTTTTGCTCGAACTCCTCCTTGTCTATCTCTCCCCGCGCATAGCGCTTCTTCAGGAGCTCCAGGGCCGCATCTTCCCGCCTTACGCCGGGCGAGCGGGTGGAAACCATGACCCAACGGACAAGGAAGATGACGCCCACGATGAGGGCTATCCAGAAGACGATGGAAAGGATGCCCCAGTAGCCCCCCATCCCATAGCCGTAACCACCCCAGCCTCCGTAACCCATGCCAGGTCCCATAATGGACACCTCCGCTGAAGGTTTTTTTCTCCTTGTGAAAGTCTACCACCCGTGCCGGGTCTTGGAAAGCCAAAAAAACACGGGAGGCGGCGTGCCGCCTCCCGTGTTGCCGATACCCGCGCTGGGCTAGAATCCCGTGAAAATGACGATAAGCTCGGGGATGATGCACCCGTCCGAGAGGGGTGCCGTGGAGTCGAAGTACACGTCCACCTGGTCGCCCTCATCCAGCCCGGAGAAATCCACGAGTGCGCTTTCCTGGCCGCCGCTCGCGTCGGTAATTTCGAGGACCTCGGTTGCTGCGGGGTCCACTTTGACGCAGGGGTCCTCGGGGTCTGTGATCTCAGGGGTTATCAGGTCGAAGGTCTTGTCCGTTTCGTTTACGTTTTGGACCTCCCCGGAGAGCCTGGAAAACTCCGTTATGTCCCGCTCAAGCAGAATCAAGGAGGCGTTGAGTATGTCTTCCCCCGTCAGCTTGGCATCCAGGCGTGCCCGCTCGCCTTCGACAAGGTCTCCCTTTGTGAGTGGGGTCGTCCCGGCGAAGATTTTCGTACCGTCCTGAAGCTGCACGGTGCGCGTCCCGGCCACCGCCTGGTCCGCATCCGGGTCGAAATCGAACCGGTCGGCGCCAAGGGCGCTGGTGTTGACAATGGCGCCGGTCAGGACAAGGAACTGGCCAATCTCCACCACCTCGGCCTGGATGAAGAGGTTCACATCGTCGCCGAGGTCGTTATCGTCCATTGCTCTGAGGGTATCCGTCTCAAGCAACCCGATGACGGTGACGTGGTCTCCCGCCCGCAGGTCCCCGAAGGCCGCGGGCATGCCGTCGTCGGGGGAGGAGAAAAACGAGGTGTCCGGCCCCAGGGCGACATCGATGCAGAATCCGGTGTTGTCGGAACCGGTGCTGGCTGCCTGCAACTGCTGAACGGAACAGAGTTTGAATGTGTCGTTGTCGCGGTTTATGCTATCCACCTGGCCCTCGGCGCGGACCAGCTTCTCCGTCACGGGCGGCGAGACGATGTCGACGAAGATGACGGGGCGGAAGATTATTTTCCGCGGGTTTTTGAAAATGTGCAGGGACTTTTCGGCATCGAAGTCGAGCCCGACCGTCAGCGTTTCTCCCGGGGCCACGGAGAACCGGCCGCGGGGGTTGAGGTCTATCTTTCCCGTGGAGGGCCGGATCTCGCTCTCGACTGGCACACTGCCCGTGTCCAGGATTTCTACATTGTTTATCTCCAGCCGGATTTTGTCGTACGTTCCCGCCGGTACGCTGCTGTCCAGCGTGACCAGAACGAGGTCGTCGCGAAGGTCCAGGAGGTTGACCGTCTTCTCTCCCGAGAAGATGACCTCCTGGGGCATGGTGTCGGAGAGGAGGACGATTCTGGTGATGGTGACGTTAATCGCGGAGTACATGTCCGCAGGGCCGTCGGTCATGAGGACCGCCACGCTCCCGGTCTGCCCCGTGACGCCCGAGCCGGTGCCGTCCCCTCCGCCGCAGGAGAAAAGGAGACCCAAAGCCAGGAGCATCCCCAGTACGGCCAGGAACCTATGCTTTCCGCTTCTCATTGCCGCAACCCCCCAAAATGAAATTCGGAGTACCAAGCCTCCAAGCCAAAGCATATCACCGGATGGGGACGCCGGCAATTTGACAAATTGTGCTCACCTTTTTTGAGCACCTTCAACTCAAGTACATTCTTTGGCCTCTGAAAACGGTTTTGAACAGGCGGCCTAATGGTGATATAATCAAGGCGCCGGACCCATGTCTCTTGTGAGACCGTTATTTGTTAAAAGCGTAAAGGAATTTTTTTATGATGCGCACTCTATTTCTGAACCCGCCGTCCTACGGCGGGTTTGACGGAAGCGCCGGTTCGCGGTATCAGGCGCGGCGCGAAATCCGCTCCTTCTGGTACCCCACCTGGCTGGCTTATCCGGCGGGCATGCTCCCGGGGAGCCGTCTCCTGGACGCTCCCCCCATGGACATGGGCGTGGAGGACGTCGTCCGGGCGGCCGAGGGGTTCGACCTGGTGGTCGTCCATACGAGCACGCCCACATTAGGAAACGACGCCTCCGTGGCCGAACGGCTCAAGCAGGAATACCCCCACATCAGGGTGGGCTTCGTGGGGCCCCATGCCATCATGCGTCCCGATGAGACGCTTTCGGTGAGCTCCGCCCTGGATTTCGTTGCCACGGGTGAGTACGAATACACGGTGAAGGAAGTGGCCGAGGGCGTGCCCCTGGAGAGGGTGCAGGGCCTTGCCTTCCGCAAGGGCGGGCGAATCGAGCGCACGGCGGACCGCCCTCCCGTCGAGGACCTGGATGCCCTGCCCTTCGTGACGGATGTCTATGCCAGGGACCTTCGCATCGAGGACTATTTCATCGGCTATCTTGAGCACCCCTACCTGTCTTTTTACACGGGACGGGGGTGCCGGTCGCGATGCACGTTCTGCCTCTGGCCCCAGACCATAGGGGGCCGCGTTTACCGGGTGCGCAGTCCCGGCAATGTCTATGACGAAGTAGCCCTGGGGCGGAAGCTCTTTCCCCAGGTGCGGGAGCTCTTCTTCGACGACGACACCTTCACGGGTGATTTCGCGCGCGCTGAGGAGATAGCCCGCCGTGTCGGCAAGCTGGGCATCACCTGGTCCTGTAACGCGCGGGCCACGGTGCCTCGCTCCACGCTCGGGAAGCTGAAGGACTCGGGGCTCCGCCTGCTGGTGGTGGGCTTCGAGTCCGGAAACCAGCAGATTCTCAACAACGTAAAGAAGGGAATCACCCTTGAGCAGGCGCGCCGCTTCGTCCGCGACTGCCATGACCTGGGCATCCTCATCCACGGCACCTTCATCCTCGGCCTTCCGGGGGAGACGCCGGAGACGATAGAGCAGACCATTCGCTTCGCCCGGGACATAGACCCCTGGAGCCTTCAGGTCTCCCTGGCCGCTCCCTATCCGGGCACCGAGCTTTACGAGCAGGCGCTCAGGGAGGGATGGCTCAAGGAAGAGGGCGACCGACTGGTGCGGCAGGGGATACAGGTCTCCGCCCTGTCTTACCCGGGGCTGCCCCGCGAGGAGATATTCGAGGCGGTGGAACGGTTCTACCGCCGGTTTTATCTCAGGCCCAAACCCATTCTGAGGATACTGGGCGACATGCTTCAGGACAGGGAGGTCTTCCGGCGGCGCATCCGCGAAGGGAGGGAATTCTTCTCCTTCATGGCCAAGAGAAAGGAGACGTCGAAGTGCCAGCCGTAGCGGACCCGTCATGGAGCAGGAACATATGAGCGGGCCGGAGAGATACGCGGTCTTTACCGCCGATGACCTGGGACGGTCGGCCTTGGTCAACCGCGCCGTCATGGAGAGCCATGACCGGGGGGTGGTCCGGGCTGCGAGCATCATGGCCGGCGGCGAGGCCTTCGAAGAAGCCGTGGAGGCCGCCCGGGCGCGGCCCGGCCTCTCCGTCGGCCTGCACCTTACCCTCTGCGACGGACGCGCGGTGCTCCGGTCCTCGCGTGAGGCGGGACTGGCGGACGCCAGGGGGTTCTGTCCCGGAAGCCCCGCCCGGGCCGGCCTCGTGCTCTGGCGAGGACGGCGCCACCTTCTCGGCCATCTCCGGGCCGAGGTGGCCGCGCAGTTCGACCGCCTCCAAGAGGCCGGCATAAACCCCACCCACGTGGACGGGCATCACCATCTGCACATGCACCCGGTCGTCTTCCCCGTGCTCTGCAGCGAAGCCGCACGGAGGGGGGTGCGGTGGGTGCGCATTGCCCGGGAACCCCTCCTCTCCGTCCGCCAGGCCGAGGGATGGCGCGGGAAAGGACGTTTTCTTGCCGAGGGGGGCGTGTTTTCCCTCCTTGCGATGCGGGCCTCACGTGTGGCCGTGCGAAACGGCCTGATGAGCGCCGACGAGGTCTATGGCCTGGCCAGAAGCGGACGGGTCACCGAGGAGGTCCTTTGCGGACAGCTCGTCCGGACGAGACGACCTGTGGTAGAATTCTACGCCCATCCCGACACCGGGGGAAGCGGTCTTGTGGAGCTTCGGGCCCTGACGTCTCTCCGGCTCCGGGACGCGGTGGGGCAGGCGGGCCTGCGGCTCGCAGGGTACCGGGAGCTCGCGTGGGAAGCGGCTGCACGGCCCGTTTTTTGGAGGAAGACATGAAGACTATCGCCCTCGTACTTGTGGCTTCCCTCTGTGCCGCCATAGGAGAGACCATTCTGAGCTACGGCATGAAGCGCATCGGCCAGCCGGAAATGCTGTCGGTGGGGAAGGTGCTGGGATGGCTGTTGACCGTGGTGACGAATCCGTACGTTCTTTTGGGCACGGCCTTCGGCGCCACGTTTTTTCTCCTGTACCTGACCGCCCTTTCCCGGGCGGACCTGAGTTTCGTCATGCCCTTGACGGCGGCCTCTTTCATCTTCGCGGCGGCCCTGGCGAGGTTTATCCTGAGCGAGCAGATTTCCTGGTGGCGCTGGGTGGGCACCCTGGTCATCGTCCTGGGCATCGCCGTGGTCTCCATGGACGGCAAGCAACGGACGTGGCAGGGACAAAAGGAAAACGTTTCCGGGGAAAAGACCACTGTGGGAGCCTCGAAAGGGGAGGCGATAGCCGCCCCGCGGGGCCCTGGAGCTTCGGAGGAGAAATCTTGACAAAACACGGAGTCTTTGGTACTTTTGCACAAAATGCATTCCTTTCTCGGCAATAAGGTTGCGGAGGAGCGCGTCTCCGGGCCGCCCGAGACGCTTGAAGCACCGGAAAATCAAGGGCTTGCCGGCCTTCGCTACCGCATCGGCGAGGCGTTGTCGCGCACCCGGGCATACTACCTGAAGGAGCAGCACCCGGACGGGTACTGGTGGTACGAGCTTGAGTCCAACGTCACCATGACGGCCGAGTATCTGATGCTCCTGCACTTCCTGGGGCTCAAGGACGAAGGGCGTGACGCCCTCATGGCCAACCACATTCTCCGCCACCAGCGCTCGGACGGGGCGTGGGCCATCCATTACGGCGGAAAGGGAGACGTGAGCACCACGGCCGAGGCCTACTTCGCGTTGAAACTTGCGGGCATGTCCGCGGATGTCCCGCCCCTTGAGCGAGCCCGCCGGTTCATCCTGAGTGAGGGGGGCGTGGAGTCCTGCCGCGTCTTTACGAAGATATTTTTCGCCCTCTTCGGACAATACGACTGGAAGAGGATCCCGTCCATCCCCGTGGAGATCATGCTCCTTCCGGACCGTGTCCCCTTCAGTATCTACAGTCTCTCCAGTTGGGCTCGCTCCACGCTGGTGCCTCTGACCATCGTTTCCGATGTCAGGCCCGTGCAGGACGTGCCCTGGGGACGAGGCGTCGAGGAGCTCTTCGCTCCGGAGGCACCCGTGAAGGGAGACCCCCTTTTCTCCTGGAAGAAGTTGTTCCAGGCGGTGGACAAGGCGCTCAAGCTCTACGGGGCTTCGCCCATCCGGCCCCTGAAGGGCAAGGCGCTGGAGCTTGCGAGGCAGTGGGTCCTCGAGCATCAGGAAGAAAGCGGCGATTGGGGCGGGATTCAGCCGCCCATGATTTATTGCCCCCTGGCCCTTTACACCATAGGGTATGGCCTGACCTCCGAGCCCCTCAGAAAAGGTCTCGAGGCTCTTGACCGGTTCACCATCCGGGACCGGCACGAGATAAGGCTTCAGTCCTGCATCTCCCCCATTTGGGACACCGCCCTTACGGGGCTGGCCCTGCTTGCCTCGGGCCTGCCCAGGGAGCATCCTTCTCTGCAGGAGGCCGCCCGGTGGCTTGCCGGCAAGCAGGTCCGGGTCAGGGGCGACTGGAGCGTCAAGCGTCCGGAGGTTGAGCCCGGCGGATGGGCCTTCGAGTTCGAAAACTCGCTGTACCCCGATGTGGACGACACGGCCGTTGTCCTGATGTTCCTGCACAGGTACAGGGACGCGGAGTTCATGGGCCGCGACGTGATGAGAAGGGGGCTGGGCTGGGTTATGGGCATGCAGAGCGGTGACGGAGGATGGGGGGCCTTCGACGCGGACAATGCCCTGGACCTCTGGAACCAGATGCCGGTGGGCGACCTGGAGGCCATGACCGACCCCAGCACGCCGGACCTCACGGGGAGGTCCCTGGAGGTCATGGGCCTGGCCGGCCTGGGACGCTCCCATCCGGCCGTCGTCAGGGCCACGCGGTTTCTGAAGAAGAAACAGGAGGCCGAGGGCTGCTGGTGGGGCAGGTGGGGCGTCAACTACATCTACGGCACCTGGTCCGTCCTGATGGGGCTCCGCTCCATAGGCGAGAACATGTCGCTTCCCTACGTGCGAAAGGCCGCGGAGTGGCTTGAGGAGGTCCAAAACCCCGACGGCGGCTGGGGAGAATGCTGTGAGTCGTACGAAGACCCCTGCCTGATGGGGAGGGGCGAGAGCACGCCTTCTCAGACGGCCTGGGCGCTGATGGGGCTCATGGCTGCCGGTGGGGAGCGCGACGGCGCTGTCAGGAGGGGAGTGCGCTATCTCCTGGAGACTCAGAGGCCCGATGGGACGTGGGAAGAAGAGGCCTTTACGGGGACGGGCTTCCCGAAGCATTTCATGCTTCGCTATCACAACTACAGGAACTGCTTTCCCCTCATGGCCCTGGGCATGTACCTGTCCCGCGTTTCCGGGTAGGGTGCCATGAGGGCGTTCCTCACCGGAGCCACCGGATTCGTCGGCCATCACGTAGCCCGCCTGCTCAAGGCCCGGGGCCTCCCGGTGCGGGCCCTGGTGCGCGGGGAGAGCCTGGCCGGGGGCCTCGAGAAGATGGGCATCGAGCCCTGCGAAGGGGACCTGCGGGACGCCGAATCGGTGAGCCGGGCCATGGAGGGATGCAGCCATGTCTTTCACGTGGCGGCCGATTACAGGCTCTGGGTGCCGGACCCCCGCTCCATGTACGAGACGAACGTCTCCGGCACGGTAAACGTCATGCAGGCGGCCTGGGCGCACGGCGTGGAAAGGGTCGTCTACACGAGCACCGTGGGGACGCTTGCCCCGGGCAGAAAGGGCGTGCCTTCCGACGAGGAGACCCCCGTGGACCGGCGATGGCTCACGGGACATTACAAGCGCTCCAAGTATGCCGCGGAAAAGCGCGTCCTGGAGTATACGATGAGGGGACTCCCGGCCGTCGTGGTGAACCCCTCGACGCCCATCGGACCGGCGGACCGGAAGCCCACCCCCACGGGGCAGATAATAGTGGATTTCCTGAGGGGAAGGATGCCGGCCTACCTGGATACCGGCCTGAACTTCGTGGACGTGGAGGACGTGGCCGAGGGGCATTGGCTGGCAGCGCTCAAGGGCAGGGTCGGCCAGAGGTACATACTGGGCAACAGGAACATGAGCCTGAGGGAATTCCTGGAGGCCCTGGCGAAGGTCTCCGGGCGCAGGGCGCCCCGCGTGCGCCTTCCCTATCTTCCCGTGCTCGGAGCGGCGTACGTGGACGAGGCCGTCTCGCGCTGGCTGACGAAGAGGGCTCCCCGGATACCGGTCATGGGGGTGAAGATGTCCCATCATTACATGTATTTCGACCCCTCCAAGGCCGTCCGCGAGCTGGGCCTGCCCCAGAGGCCGGTCGAGGACGCCATAAAGCGCGCCGTGATATGGTTCATGGAGATGGGCTATGTGCCGGAGCACCGGGCCTCCCACACCCGGTTCGAGGGCACGAAGGTGTCGCGCTGATGCGCTTTCCACTGAGCCTTCATCTGTCCATGACGCTGCATTTTCTCAGGAATTCCCTGCGGAAGAACGAGCATTTCCCCCTCGTGCTCATGCTCGAGCCCACCCATCGATGCAACCTCGCCTGTGCCGGCTGCGACCGCATCCGGCTTTACGGGAAGAACGAAGTCCCCGACCTCGGCCTGGACGAGTGCCTGGACGCGGCGGTTCAGTCCCAGGCCCCGGTGGTCACGGTCACGGGCGGCGAGCCGCTTCTGTACTCCCAGGTCAAGCCCCTGGTGAGGGAGCTTCTCGCCATGAAGCGCCACGTCTACTTGTGCACCAACGGCCTTCTGGCCGAGGACTTCATCGCAAGCGTGGAGCCTCACCCGCGGTTCGTCCTGAACTTCCACCTGGACGGCATGGCCGAAACGCACGACCGCATCGCCCGCAGGCCCGGCACCTTCGAGCGGGCCGTCGAGAACATCAAAAGGGCCAAGGCCCGGGGGTACCGGGTGAACACGAACACCACGGTCTTCAAGGACTCCGATATCGGGGACCTTCGGGGCCTCTTCGAGCTCCTCAAGGGGCTGGGCGTGGACGGGAGCCTCATCTCCCCCGCCTTCAGCTACGAGAGCGTGGAGGATTGCATATTCCTCAGCCGCCAGGAGATCGTCGAGAAGTTCCGCCAGATGGAGGGTTTCTTCTCGGCCTTCTCCTTCCTGAGCACGCCGCCCTATGTGGATTTCCTGCTGGGCAAGAGGGAGCTGCGCTGCACCCCCTGGGGCATCCCCACGCGAAATCCCCTGGGCTGGAAGTCTCCCTGCTATTTCATCACCGACCGGTACGTGGGCTCCTTCCAGGAGCTCATGCAGGAGACCGACTGGAGGCGCTTCGAGGAAGGCGAAGACCCCCGGTGCAGAAACTGCATGGTGCACGGCGGATACGAGGCCTCGGTGATGCGCCTGGTCTCCTCGAGCCCCCGGGACCTGGTGCGCCTCGCCCTCTGGAACATGAGCTGAGAAGGGACGGGGTTGGAGTCCTTCCTCGGGAAGCTCGTCGGGACCTTCCTTGTTCTGAGGCCGTACGTCCTCGCCTTCTTCCTCGTTTACCTGGTGGGCTGCACCCTGCACCTGGGGCTTCTGCGTGCGCTTCTCTTCGTTCCCCTGGGCTACGCCATCGCCTGGCTCTCGGAGTACTCCTCCATCCACACGGGCATCCCCTACGGAAAGTATTTCTACATCCCTGAGACCGTAAACGCGGAGCTCTGGGTCGGGGGCGTGCCGCTCATGGATTCCCTCAGTTACGTCTTTCTGGCCTGGGCGAGTTACAGCATGGCCCTTTTTGCCGTCTCGCCCGTTCTTGTGAGAAAGTGCATCCCCTATCCCCTGGAGACGCGGCGGATGCGGGCCGCCCCGGGCACGCGCCTTCTGGGAGCCCTCTTCATGGTCTATCTGGACATCGTCATCGACCCGGTGGCCCTGCGGGGCGACAGGTGGTTTCTGGGGAAGATATACGGGTATCCCGAAGGCGGGGCCTATTTCGGCGTGCCTATCTCCAACTTCGTGGGCTGGTTCGTGGTGGGCTACGTCTTGATATACGCCCTTCAGAAGATGGACGCCGCGCTTTTCTCCCGGGGTGTCAACGATCTCTCCGGCAGCCGGTTCCCCTGGCGTTACATCCCCGGCCCCGCGCTCTATTACGGGGTCCTGGCCTTCAACCTGGCCGTCACGTTCGCCATCGGCGAGGACGCCATGGGGTGGGCGGGGGTGTTCATCGTCGTCCTTCCCACGGCCATTCTCCTCCGGTGCAAGACGGGCCCGGGCCAGGGCGGGGATGCCCTCCGGCGCCATAGGGAAGACTTCCCCGGAGCGGTTCTGCCCGG
>JARRLN010000052.1 GCA_037386965.1 Nitrospirota bacterium | reverse complement strand
TCGTCGTGGCCGTCGTGGTGCGCTTTGCCCGGCAGGCCGACGTGCCCGTCAGCACCCGCGGCAGCGTGGCCAACTCGCTGGTGGCTTACTGTACCCACATCACCACCGTGGACCCCATCGCGCACGACCTGCTCTTCGAGCGCTTTCTCAGTCCCGCCCGCGCCGACATCCCCGACATCGACCTCGACTTTTGCAGCCGGAGGCGAGACCGGGTGCTGGACTATGTGCGCCGCACGTACGGGGAGGATCGCGTGGCGCAGGTGGCCACTGTGAGCACCATGCGCCTGCGCTCGGCGGTGCGGGAGACGGCCAAGGCCCACGGCCTGGACGAGGAGCGGATCAAGCAGCTGACCGCCCGCCTGCCTCGCAGATATCGCGATCCGCGGCAGCGCGACCGGCGCTCGTCGGCCGACGTCGCGGCCGAACTCGATGACCCCGTGCAGCGCGAGATCGTGTCGAGGGCCGGGCGCATCGTCGGCCTGCCCCACCACCTGAGCGTGCATCCGGGCGGGGTGGTGATCACGCCCGGGCCGCTGACCGACACCGTCCCGGTGCAATGGGCGACCAAGGGGTTCCTCGTCACCCAGTTCGACTTTCGCGACGTCGAGGCGCTGGGCTTGCCCAAGCTGGACCTGCTGGGCATCAGCGCCCTGACGGTGCTGGCCGACGCGGCGGAGCTGATCCGGCGCGACCACGCGCCCGGCTTTCGCCTCGACGACGTCTCCCTCGATGATCCGCTCACCGGGGATCTCCTGGAGCGGGCCGAGACGGTGGGCGTCTTCCAGTGCGAGTCGGCCGGCGCCCGGCGGACGCTGCGCAAGTTGCAGGTCAAAACGGTGTTCGACCTGGCCGTGGCCAACGCCTTCTTCAAGCCGGGGCCGGCCACCGGCGGCATGGCCCAGGCTTTTGTGCGGCGCTACCGGGGCGAGGAGCCGGTGCGCTTTTTGCACCCGGCGCTGGCGCCCATCCTGGGCAGCACGCAGGGCATTTTGCTCTTCCAGGAGCAGATCCTGCGCGTGGCCCGCGAGATCGCCGGGCTGAGCTGGGCCCAGGCCGACCAACTGCGGCGGGGGATGGGCCACTTTGGTCACGACGAGATGGCCGAGATGGAGGCGAACCCTTCGGCCACGGCCAGGTCGTCCAGGGAGAAGGGAATGCCCTTGCCGTTTTCGTCGAGCTTGTCGTAGAGGCCCAGGGTGCCGATGATGTTTTCGTCCTTCTTGAGCGGAACGGATATGGCCGACATCTTCGCCGCCGTGGGTACGCTCATGTCCTCGGGCATCTTCGTGATGTCCTCCACGAAGAGGGGCTTGCCCTCCTTGGCAACCCACCCGGCGATGCCCCTGCCCAGGGGTATCTCCCCGTAGCGGACGGCCTCGTCCATGCTGCCGTAGAACGAGCGGATCTTCAGCTTGCCGTCCTCGATGAGGCGGATGATGCATCCCCGGGAGTTGATGAGCTTCGCTATCCGGGAGGTGATGGTGGCCAGTATCTCGTCGGGGTCGTACAGGGAGGTCAGGGCCTTGCTGAGCTCATAGACGATGCGGAGCTGGTTGACCTGCTTCTTGGTCTCTCCGTAAAGCTCCACGTTGCGTATGGCCGTCCCCACGCTGTGGGCGAGTATCATGGCCGTGTCCATTTCATCGAGGCCCAGGGTCCCCGGGGGCCGCCGGCCCAGCATGAATATCCCGAAGCAGGTCGTGTCCCGCACCAGGGGAATGACCAGGACGGAGCCCATGCCCGCGCAGACCTCCCGCATCTCGGGGTACCTGTCCATGTCTTCGATGAGAAAGGGATGGGGCTCCTTCATCACGCGCTGCGCGGTCTCGGAGTCGAAGGCAAGCATGCCGTTGTCCTTTCCGTCCGGCAGGTTGCACGCCTCCAGGGAAAAACCGTTCCTTTCCACCCGATAAAGGAAGATGGCGCACATGTCGACGTTCATCTTTGCGGCGATGGTATCGGCCATCTGCTGAAGGACTCTCCTCATCTCGGGCTCCATGCTCGCCGTCTTGGCCACCGACAGGAAAAGCTCGGTCTCGCTGAGCTTGCGATTGAGGTTGGCGGTGCTCTGCTTGAGGCTTTCCACCATGGCGTTGAACCGCTCGGCGATGACCTGGAACTCGTCCTTCCGCCCAGGGCGGAGCCGGTAGTCCAGGTCGCCCGAGGTCACCCGCGCCGTAGCGGCGAGAAGCTCCTGATAGGGCCCTTTGAGCACCCTTCTGAGCTGAAGCGCCAGCAGAACCGAAACCGCGAAGGCAAACGCCACGAGGAACACCAGGTTCCAGGTCATGGCCCTCTTGGTCCGCTCTCCCCGCCGTATCATCGCCAGGGTGGCGTCCAGGGAATAGCTGTGGACGTCGGTAAGCCTGGAGATGACGGAGTCGCCCTTGATGACGAGCATGCTGGTGAGCATATCGGCCTTGAGGTCGCCTACCGGCTTGGGTATGCTGATGACCCTGCCGGCGAGGTTTTTCATCTCCTCCAGGTCGGCCGCCAGGGGGGCGGTTCTTTCGGGCTCGTCCACCAGGGCCGAGAACTCGCCGAAGGAGTCATCCACCGACTGGGCCGCCGACCTGAACTTCTCCTTGTAGGTCTCGTCCGCCGTGTCGGCCCAGCCCTCGGCCGCCGTCACCAGCTCCCGAATGGAGAGGGTCAGCTTGTCGTGGTACTTGTCCAGCTGGACCTTGTGAAAGACGGTGTCCAGATTCTCCCCCAGATGATGGAGGATGTACAGCGCACCGGCCCCCAGAATGGCCGCCATGGCCATGAAAGCAATGGTAACCAGTATGATCTTCGCCCGTATGCTCATCGGGCCGCCCTCTTCTCCATGATTCTCCTATAGAGGTCCATGTACTGCAAGGCCGTGCTCTCCCAGGAGAATTCTTTCTTCATCCCCGCAAGCATCAGGCCCCGCCACTTCTCCGGGTCGGCGTAGGCACAAAGGGCCCTCTTTATTCCCTCCGTGAGGCATGCGCCGGTGGCTTCTCCAAAAAGCAGGCCCGCCCCCTCGCCCGCCAGGGGGTTAAAGTCCTCCACGGTGTCCACGATTCCACCGGTGGCCGTCGCCACGGGCACCGTGCCGTAGCGCATGGCTATCATCTGTGCAAGGCCGCACGGCTCGTACCGCGACGGAATGAGGAGCATGTCCGCGCCGGCGTAAAGCCGATGGGCGAACGCCTCGTCATGGCCGATTCTCACGTGAAGCCTTCCCGGGTTCTTCCTGGCGAGGCTCCGGAACCTCGTGTGCAGGTCCTCGCTCCCCTTGCCCAGTACGGCGAGGTTCAGGCCCGCCGCGAAAATGCTCCCGGCCTGCTCCAAAAGCAGGTCCACGCCCTTCTGTGAAGCGAGCCTCCCCACAAACGCCGCCACCGGCGCGCTTCTGTCGCTGAAGCCGCAGGCCGCAGCCAGGGCTTCCTTGCAGGCCCTCTTTCCCGAGAGGTCCCGGGCGTCGTACCGCTCCGGGATGGAGACGTCCGTGGAAGGGTTCCAGGTCTCGTAGTCGAGGCCGTTGATTATTCCGGAGAGGTCCCTGCCCCGCGTGTGGAGCACGCCGTCAAGGCCGAACCCGTACTCCCCGCTTTTTATCTCCCGGGCGTAGGTCGGGCTCACTGTGTTCACGGCGTCGGCCGCCACGATGCCTCCCTTCAGGAAGTTGAGGTTGCCGTGGAACTCCAGCACCTCCGTCGTGAAGAGCCGTCCCGGCAGCCCGGTCACCGTTATGGCCGAGGGAGGGAATATCCCCTGGTATCCCAGGTTATGGATGGTCAGCAGGGAGCCGGTCCGGACCCTCCTCTCGGTGGTCTTCAGGTAAAGGGGAATGAGGGCCGTGTGCCAGTCGTTTGAGTGCAGGACGTCCGGCTCAAAGCCAAGGGCGCGGCAGGCTCCGATGGCCGCACGGGAGAGGAAGGTGAACCTCAGGGCGTTGTCTCCGTAATCGCCCCGCGTGGTGCCGTAGATCTCGGGGCGGTCGAAGAACTCGTTGCATTCGGCGAAGTAGACGGCGTCCTCGTGGGAAAACAGCCGCGACCGGTAGCTCCTTCCCGCCACCGTCACCGTGACGTCCTTCCCCGTGCCCACCGGGCGGAAAGCCCTTTTTATCCCCCTGTAAAGCGGCATGAGGAGCCTGGCGTCCACGCCCACTTTTCTCAGGGAGCGCAAAAGGGCGCCTGTGACGTCGCCCAAACCGCCGGTCTTGGCGAATGGGGCGGCCTCCGCGGCCGCCAGGAGCACTTTGAGAGAGTTCCTCTTCACCGGGGCTGCAGCTTCACCTCTCTCATGAACTGGGCGGCCTGCTCCGGCGCGGTGGAGTTCATGTAGAAGCCCGAGCCCCACTCGAAACCCGCAATCTTGGTGAGCTTGGGCATGATCTCGATGTGCCAGTGGTAGTAGTCGTTGTCCTCCTCGTTGAAGGGAGAGGTGTGCAGCACGAAGTTGTATGCCGGCGACTCCAGGAGCACGTCCATCTGGCCCAGGACGGTCTGCAAGAGCTCGCCCATGCTCCGGAACCCGTCCTCCAGGGGCTGGAAGGACGAGTAGTGGGCCTTGGGAAGGAGCCAGGTCTCAAAGGGCGCCCGGGGGGCAAAGGGCGCTATGGCCAGGAAGGCGTCGTTTTCCGCCACAACACGGGTGCCCTCCTGCATCTCCTGGTAGATAATGTCGCAGAACAGGCACCTGTCCCTGAGTTCGTAGTGCCTCCGAGCCCCCGACATCTCGTCCTTGACGGTACGCGGGACGATGGGAAGGGCGATGAGCTGGGTGTGCGAGTGCTCCAGGGAAGCCCCCGCCGCCTCTCCCTCGTTCTTGAAGATGAGGACGTACTTCACCCGCGCGTCCTGCTTCAGGGAGGAAAGGCGGCCGTGGTAGGCCCAAAGAACCTGTTCGAAGTGCTCAAGCGGCATCTTCGCCAGGGTCATGTTATGGTCGGGTGTCTCCACGATGACCTCGTGCGCCCCCACGCCGTTCATCTTGTCGTATATTCCTTCCCCCTTCTTGTTGAGGTCGCCCTCTCTGTGGAGGGCGGGAAACTTGTTGGACATCGCCCGGAGTTCCCAGCCCCTTTCGTTGGGCTTGGAGCCGTCTTTCCGAATGGCCAGAAGCTCCGGCGGCGTCGTGTACTCGTTGCCGGGACAAAAAGGGCAGAACCCCCCCTTTCTCCTCTTCGGAGGCTGAACATAGTCTGTGGGCCTCTTGCCCCTCTCCACGGAAATAATCACCCACCTGCCCAGGACCGGGTCTTTTCTCAGTTCAGGCATTTCTCCTCCGGATCGAACGCGGAAATTATCGCTGCGAGAAAACGTCTTAACTGCTTATATTTTAATTATTATATCATTATGTTTGCTTAAGATGTCAGCGGTGCTCCGGCGCGGGACTCTTCTGCTCGAAAAGCGTCGAGACAGGCCGAACGGGTGTGCCGCCCTTGCCGCCGCGACGCAGGGCAGAGGCAGCGTCTCGTCTTCACGAAAGCCCGGCAGCCCTCCGCAGCGGGCTCCCCCCTCGATGTCGCGTTCGCGCACCGAAATCAGCAGACCCACCTCTCACGTGCTACTTTATACAATATATCATAAGGCCGTATAAAAAAAGAGATGTTAATACCCATGCCGGGCCTCCTTAAGGCACCCCCTTGCCGCAGTGCACTCCAATTGCTCATTAGCCCCGCCAGAAGCTATGTTGCCAGAAAGCCGCGTATTTGACAACTCAGGGATATGCGGGTCGCCTTTACTGAAGCCGTGGCGGGAGGCAGCCTCCGGCTCCCCGTGCCGTGGTCCGCCTTTTGCCGGACATAATCATCAGAAAAGGAGACCGAGGACCCGAGCATCAACGTTGACCTAAGGAGCCTCCTTTTTCAAAAGACCGGCTTTAACATCCTGCGGGACGCTATCTACAAGTTTTACGGAAGACGCGGAGACACGGTCCTGGAGGGCGCGCTCAGGGGAGGCATGGGACAATTCGCCTCGAGGGAAGAAAAAGAAAAGATAGTCCAGTGGATAAGAAACGGCGCCACGGAAAAAGGGTTCAAGGAAGTAAAGCCGATATTCCAGAACGATTGCGTGAGATGCCATAACCTCCCCAGGCGGGGGGAGCCTTCCGGCTTTTACCACGTACGACGGAGTAAAAAAGGTCACGCGGGTCGATACCGGGGAATCGATAAAAAGACTGGCCGAGATTTCCCACGTGCACCTCTTCGGCATCAGCATGCTGTTCATGTTCACGGGAGCCATTCTCTCCCTGGGCAGGATGCACAGGCACGTAAAGGCCTTCATGGTGGTTATCCCCTACTTTGCGATTTTGACGGACATCGGCTCCTGGCGGTTCACGAAATACAAGCCCGTCTTCGCCTACACGGTTATCGTCGGCGGCGTGCTCATGGGAATATCCCTGGCGGTGCAGGTGCTGTACTCGCTTTATGAGATGTGGCTGGCGAAGTGTCAGTGAACGTTCCTGCCCGCCCCGCGTTATTGAACAGGGTCCTTTCACGAGGCGCATCCCGGAAAAGGCCCGCCTCCATAGAATATACTTCCCTCACGGAGCCCTCCCGCCGGGTCAAGACTCCGCCTCTCCGTCCGGCTGCCCCAGGAGAGAAGGGCCTTCTTCTTTGGCACGCTGACCCTCTGCCGCCCTGCCTCCCGGCACAGACCGGCCCTCACCCTTTCTCCACCTCCAGGGATAAGGGCCACCTCCAGGGTCTGTCCCGCTATCCCGGGCGCACGGTTTTCCTTCCCTAAAATTACAATTTCACGTTGACCTAAAGCAAAAAGGAATTCTACATTATTGCATGACGAGCTGTTCGGGCGAATCCGTATAAATCCTTAAACCATTTTAGGAGGGGAAAATGGAAAAGGAAGGTTCGGGAACCGGAACATTGACCGGCGAGGCTCTGGAAGTCGAGGACGTGCTGTCGGGGGCGGAGCCCTGGGAGCCCGTCGAGACGAAGCTGGTCGTATGGTCTTTGGTGGCCGCGGTAATCGCCCTTGTCGTCGGCCTGTTCGTCGTACCAACCTCAATATTTCATTAGGCCTGTGCCCTTTGCTGCTGGAGTGCACGATAAGGCATGACGGGGCAAACTGGGTCGTGGAGCACGGCACCAACAGCATCTCGGCTCCCACGCTTGAAGAGCTTGACCGCGGGATGGAGCGGTATCTCAAAGAGGAGGGGCTCCTCAAGGCGGGAGAGAAGGCCCAGGTCTTCATGGCCTTCGACAACTCCACGATACCCCAGTGGATACGCCAGTATTCCCAGCACTACTTCAACAGAATCGTTGAAGTCAAGGGGTAAAAGGGGAGGTTACGTATGGCAGAGCCTAATCGCAAATGGTATACCGGGATGACGACCCAGGAAGACTGGTGGGCCGTCTGGCTCGGTGTCGGGTTTTTCTTTCTGGCCATGGTGAACATATTCGGACTGGACCTGGTGGGCTGGATGACGTACCCGACCAAATGGGTCTTCAGTCCCCCAGAGGGCGGCAAGGGCGCCATCGGCGGAGCGTTTTACGCCCTCGGAAAGAAATACAGCGCCACGTCCAAGGGATTCTACTCGGGCCTCGGGTGGTGGAGCGTAGTGTGGTCCTACGTGATTTTCGGTGCGGCCGCGTGCATTGGCGCGGCGTTCATGCGCTGGAACCTCAAGAAGTTTCTTGCCGGGTGGACCATCATCTACTTCCTTACCATCGCGACCTGGTTCATCGGCCATCACGGGTTCATCGCGGCAAGCAAGCTGGACATGGAGAAGTACGGGCTCGGTTTTGCGCTCTCGCTGGGCGGCGGGGGCTCGTTCATTCTCGCGCTCATCGTAGGGCTCGTCATCGGCAACTTTTTCAGGGGGTTCGCGGGCTACCTCAGCGAGGCCGCAAAACCGGAATGGTACATTAAAACGGCCATCGTCACCCTCGGGGTGAAGCTGGGATACCTCCCGATAAAGCTCTCGGGCATGTCCCAGCAACTCGGGGAGCAGGCCACCACACTGACCTTCGACCTTTTCGTCGCCGGGGCCGCGGCGACGATAGTCGCTTACCTTATCTTCTGGCCCGGCGTCTATGTCATATCGAGGAAGATATTCAAGTTGCCCAGAAAGACCGCCGCGGTCCTTGGCTCGGGCATCTCCATCTGCGGCGTCTCCGCAGCGGTGGCCACGGGCGGCGCGGTGAGGGCCAAGCCGGTGGTCTCCATCATGGTCTCCGCCCTGGTCGTCATATGGGCCGTCATCGAGCTCGTTGTCCTGCCCGGATTCTTCACGCACGTCTGGCCGACAACGAAAGACCCTCTTGTCGCCGGAGCCGCCATGGGCATGTCGGTCAAGACCGACGGGGCCGACGCGGCGGCCGGCGAGCTCATGGACTCCTTCATGCGCAACAAGGTGGAAGTGGAAACCGCAGGAGCCACCGTGTGGCCGGAGGGCATCGTCACCTCGAGCGCGGTCATGACCAAGGTGTGGATCGACATGTTCATAGGCCTGTGGGCCTTCATCCTGGCGTTGGTCTGGGTGTACCGGATAGACCGAAGACCGGGGGAACGGGTGCCCGGCTCCGAGGTCTGGCACCGTTTCCCCAAGTTTGTGCTCGGGTACTTCTTCTGCTGGTTGTTCCTGCTCGCCCTCTATTTCGGCCCCGGCCAGACCGGAGCTCCGGAGGCGGCGCCATTCCTGAAATCCGTGAAGGCGGGAGCGGTGCCGGTCGAGAAGGGCATGCGGAAGCTCTTCTTCATGCTCACCTTCATGAGCCTCGGCATCATCACCGACTTCAAGAAGCTCAAGGAGGCCCAGTTCGGCAAGATGATCTGGGTGTACTTCATCGCCCTGTTCCTCTTCATCATTCCGGTGGCCATACTCATCGCCTACCTGTTCCACCACGGCATGAAGATACCCAACATCGCTGGTTTCTAGTAAGAAATAAGCCAAAAGGCCCCGGCCCTCAGAGGGCCGGGGCCTTCCTCCGGAGGCGATAATGGCAGAAGAGAAGAAACCGGAGATAACGGAATCGACGGCAACGCAGTTCGTTCTCCTGAAGGACGCGGCCGGGAAGCAGTACGTCTGCAAACTCTCGGATGTAAAGGACGCTTCGAAGCTTACCGAGGAAGAGAAAAAGCGTTGTTACGAAAACGTAGAAGATGCGCTAAAGAAGGCGGAGGGCCTTTAAACCAAAGTTCGGCGCTGCCCGGGGACGGAGGGGGCATACTTCGCCCCCTCCTTGTCCGGACTTCCATGTAGCGGGGCGCGGAGTTGGCGTTTACCGTTGAGGTCCTGATCTACCTGGTCACGGGCATCGTGATAATCGCCCTCTATGTCTCAAGGAGGAGAGTCCTTAGCGCCCTCCGTGAAGAGGCGGTTCCCGCACTCGACAAGGCAGGCTTCCTCGCACTGAGGAGCCTTCTTGCCACATCGTACGAAAGGGCGCTCTATCTCGGCGTCTCCTTCTTGTTTCTTGCCTATGCCTCGGCGAGGCAGAGTGGGATAAAAATGTTCGCGGTCCTTCTTGTTCTCGGCCTCTTCGTATATAACATCCCTCCCAGAAACAAGATAATGAAGCTCCTTACGTCTTCCGGGGTGGACCCGAAGTCGCTCAAAGAAAGAGGCGTAAGGCTTTAACGGCACGGAATTCGTCCAGCGAAAGCCGTGGGCACAATGTGCGCCCCGTGTCGCCCTCCGCTCGGGGCGATGACGCCTGAGGCAGGGGAATCGCCTTATAAGATGCTGTTTTATAAGCACATCTAGCCACAGACCCGCAACATATCGGTTATAATTTCTCCATGAAGCCTTCATTCCACCACCGACTGGTCAACGGCCCCTTCGAGGACCCCTGCCTTTACGTCCGGTTTCTCCGGGAGAGAAGGGCCTTTCTCTTCGACGCCGGAAACCTGGGCAGGCTCGGCCAGGCCGACCTCCTCAAGCTCTCCGACGTGTTCATAAGCCATACGCACATAGACCACTTCATCGGGTTCGACACCGTGCTCAGGGCCCTCTTGAGGAGAGAGGCGCCCTTGCGGGTCTTCGGTCCCCGCAATCTCATCGAGTGCGTGGAGGGGAAGCTGAGGGGCTACACCTGGAACCTGGTGGAGCAGTATCCGCTGGTCATCGAGGCCTTCGCCATCGAGGACGGCTCCGTCCGGGCGTCCCGCTTCTCGGCCCGGGCCCGCTTCCGCAGGGAAGACCGGGGAGAGCGTCCCTTCGACGGCTCTCTCCTCAGGGAGGAGAGTTTCCGGGTACGGGCCGCCGTCCTTGAGCACGACACAGACAGCGTGGCATATGCCCTCGAGGAAGACATCCACATAAACATCGACAAGGCCGCCCTCGAGGAGATGGGTCTTCCCGTGGGCCCCTGGCTCAGCGAGCTGAAGGCGCTCATCCGTCGAGGGGCCGGCGATGACACGAAGCTGGAGGTAGCGGGACGGCCCTGGAGGCTTGCGGATCTTCGCCGGGCCGTCCTCATCACCGAGGGGCAGAAAATCTCCTTTGCCACCGATGCCTCCCCCACGGGGGACAACCTGGCTAGAATAGAGTCCTTGGTGGCGGGCTCCCACGTCCTTTACTGCGAGGCCTACTTCCTCGATGAGGACCGCGGCCGCGCCAGGGAGAGGCATCACCTGACGGCGGCCATGGCGGGGAGGCTGGCCCGGGAGGCGGGGGTGAAGACACTGGTGCCCATCCACTTCTCCCCCAAGTACCGGAACGCCCCTCGCCTGCCCAGGGACGAGGCCCTGGAGGCCTTCGCCGGGGGGCGCTGAGGCTCCGTGCGAGGTTTCCTTTGACAAAGAAGGCGGGGATAATGATATAATATTTAACCTATTGAAATTAAATGCTTTATTTGGAGAGGTGTCCGAGCGGCTGAAGGAGCGCGACTGGAAATCGCGTGTGGAGTTTATAGCTTCACCGAGGGTTCAAATCCCTCCCTCTCCGCCATCTTTACGAAAGACCGGGCACGCCTGGTTGCCCCTTGCAGTCAGGCAGCGGCCCTGCGCAACGGATGGATATGAACCCCGCCAGGTCCGGAAGGAAGCAACGGTAAGTATCCTCTCCGTGTGCCGCAGCAAGCCGCTGCCTGGCTGCAGGGCGCAACTGGCGCCTGTTGCGGGACGGCCAAGGGCATGAGCTACCTCGTACTGGCAAGAAAGTGGAGGCCCCAGGGCTTCGACCAGCTCATCGGGCAGACGCCCATTGTGCGAATTCTCAAGAACTCCATCTCCCAGGGGAAGACCGCCCACGCCTATGTCTTCTCGGGCCCCCGGGGAGTGGGCAAGACCTCCACGGCCCGCATCCTGGCCAAGTCCCTCAACTGTGAGGAGGGTCCCACGCCCTCCCCCTGCGGCCGCTGCCCCTCCTGCCGGGCCATCGCCGAGGGTCATTCGGTGGACGTTCTCGAGATAGACGGCGCCTCCAACAACAGCGTGGAGAACATCCGCGACCTCCGCGACAGGGTGAAGTACGCGCCCTCGGGGGGCCGCTACAAGATATATATCATCGACGAGACCCACATGCTCTCAAACGCGGCCTTCAACGCCCTGCTGAAAACACTGGAGGAGCCGCCCCCGCACGTCATCTTCGTCCTGGCCACCACCGAGCCCAAGAAAATCCCCCTCACCGTCATGTCCCGCTGCCAGCACCTGCCCTTTCGGCGGGTCTCCACCCAGGCCATCAAGGAGCGGCTGGGCGAGATAGCGGCCGCCGAGGGCATCAGCATCACCGAGGGGGCGCTGGGCATGGTCGCCCGGGCCGCCGACGGCAGCATCCGGGACTCCCTGACCATCCTGGACCAGGTGACGGCCTTCTCCTCCGAGGTCCGGGAGTCCGACATCAAGAGCCTCCTGGACCTGGCCGACTTCCCCCTCCTTACCGAGGTCGCCCGGGCCGCAATCGGCGGCGACAAGGGCAAGACCCTCATGCTGGTGGCCACGCTGGTGGAGCGGGGAACGGACCTCCGCGTCTTCGCCAGGGACCTGACCAAGTTCTTCCGCGACCTCCTGGTGGCCGCCACGGTGAAGGAGGCGGAAGAGGCCCGGGACACCCTGGACCTGAGCGATGAGGAGCTTCAGGCCATGAAGTCCCTGGTCTCCCGCACCAGCCCCGAGCACCTGGCCCTCATTCTCTCGGAGCTCATCCGCGCGGAGGCGGACGTCAGGATGTCCTTCTCCCCCCGGGTGGCCCTGGAGATTCCGTAAACGAGGCCCTGGCCGCCCTCTCCCGCATGGAGGAGAACGTGGGCGGGGACGTCCCGCTCGATGCTGCCTCCCCTGCCCAAGAGGCCCCTGCTCCTTCTCCGGCAAGCCCCGGAGAAGAGCCGGAGCCCGAAACCCCGACGGCAGAGGACGAGCACCCGCTCCCGGAGGCTCCAGAGCCTTTCCCGGAGGCTCCAGAGCCCTTCCCGGAGACTCCAGAGCCCCCTCCGGAACCCTTCCCGGAAGAATACGGCGAGCCCCTGCTCGCGGAAGATGAGCCCCCGGAGGACAGGGAAAGCGAAGAGCCCCCCGCGGGTCCGGACGTTCTTACTTACACCGGGGAGAGCCTCCGGGAGGCCATCGCCTCCAGGCTGGAGGACCGCCTTTCGAGCAGACTCTCCGTGGCCCAGGCCCGCCTTGAGGGGGACACCCTGGTGCTTACCTTCAGAAGCTCCGACGCCGCCATATGTGCGAGCCCCTTTGAGGAAAACCCCTCGGTCCTTGCGGAGCACGCCACCCGCCTCCGGGGCATTCCCACGAAGGTCGCCATAGAAGTCAAGCCGGAGCGGGCCCGGTCGCGCGTGAAGGACCTCAAGAAGAAGGCCCTAGCCGAGCCCCTGGTCAAGGAGGCCCTGGACCTCTTCGAGGGCAGGGTCGTCAACGTCAAGGAAATCGACGAAGAACAATAGGATATCCCCAGGGAGGAGAAAATGTCGAAGAAAATGATCGGAAATATCATGCGGGAGGCCCAGCGGATGCAGCAGGAGATGGCCCGCATGCAGGAAGAAGCCAAGAAGAAGACGGTGGAGGCAACCTCCGGCGGAGGCATGGTCACGGCGGTGGCCAACGGGGCCGGTGAGCTGGTCTCCATAAAAATCGAAAAGGACGTGGTGGACCCCGAGGACGTGGAAATGCTCCAGGACCTCATCCTCGCCGCCGCCAATGAGGCCCTGAGGCGGGCCCAGGAGCTGGTGAACGAGGAAATGTCCAAGTTCACCGGCGGGCTCCAACTCCCCGGCCTGGGCGGCCTGGGAGACCTCCTGGGAGGCAAGTAGCCCGTCCATGACCGAAGGCGTACTGGAGAACCTGACAGCCCAGTTCGCGAAACTTCCCGGCATCGGCCGGAAGACCGCCCAGAAGCTGGCCTACTTCGTCCTGGCCATGCCCGATGCGGAGGCCCGGGCCATCGCGGAGGCCATCGTCATGGTCAAGGACAAGTCCCGCTTCTGCAGCCGGTGCTTCAATATCGCCGAGGATGACCTCTGCCCCTTCTGCGCCAACCCCCGGCGCGACCCCACAAGGCTCTGCGTGGTGGAGGAGCCCAGCGCCATCCCCGTCATCGAACGGGCAGGCGCCTTCCGGGGGCTCTATCATGTGCTCCTCGGGGCCCTCTCTCCCCTGGACGGGGTGGACGCCGAGCGGCTCAAGATACCCGAGCTCATCGCCCGCGTACGGGAGGGCGGCGTCGAGGAGGTCATCATAGCCACCAACCCTAACACCCGGGGGGAGATGACCGCGCAGTACATCCGCGAAGCCCTGGCCGCCCACCCCGTTACGGTCACCCGCATAGCCTACGGCCTTCCCATGGGCGGGGATATCGAGTTCGCCGACGAGGTGACCATGAGAAAGTCCCTCGAAGGCCGCCGCCGCCTCTAAGGGGGTCCAGACCTATTTAGTCCAGCCCCTTTTCCCTTTTGCGTTTCATCGAAAACGCCCAAACCGGCGTTTTCTCCCTTGCATAACCGCACGTGCCGCCAGTCGCTCCCTTGCATCGGCAGCCCGGCCTCCGACCCCACACATTCCGCCGAACATACCATGCCTTCCGGGAACTTTCCGCCGGAGCCCTTTCGGGACTCGCTCTTCAGAGGGGTTCCCGGCTCGTGGAGTTTACAGGCCCAGGGAACGCGGAACTCCACTGAACAGTCAAGATGTGAGCAGAGCGATGTAGTATAATATCTCCAACACATAGTCCCGATATATAGCCCATATTTCAGACCCCACAATGAAAACATACTACAAAGTAATCGGCATAGTCGTGGTTTTCATCGTAGCCTTTTGGCTATTTGGTGCGCTGCTGGATTTCACGTATTTTAATACCGAATCGTTCAAGGCCAGTCCGCTTTTCAATAAAGAAGAATACGCTTTCCGCCTTCTTTTTTCCGCCTGTTTTCTTGCCTTCGGTTTCATCATAGCCAGGATACTGAACAAACAACAAATCGCAGAGAAAAAATATCGGACCCTGTTTGAGTCGGCCACGGACGCTATTTTCATCGTGGACATCGACGGGAATTTCCTAGACGTCAACAGAACCGCGTACGAACGCCTCGGCTACACCAAGGAGGAACTGCTTTCAACGCACATATCCAAGCTCGACCCCCCGGAGTTCTCCACCCGGGTGCCAGAGCGCTTTGCCCGGATAAAAGAACGAGGCGTGGCGGTGTTCGAATCGGCCCACCTGCGAAAGGACGGGACCGTGATGCCCGTGGAAGTGAATGCCAGGCTGCTGGATTATGAGGGCAGAAAAGTGTTCTTCAGCGTTGTCAGGGACATATCGGAGCGCAGGAAGGCAGAGGAAATGCTCAGAGACAGCGAGCAACGTTTCCGGGCGGCTTTCGAGAACGCGGCAATCGGAGCTTCCATGGCCGACCTCAAGGGGCGATTTATCAAGATCAATCGTTTCCTGTGCAATATGCTCGGCTACACCGAGGAGGAAATGCTGTCGAAAACATTTTCCGAGGTCACGCACCCGGACGACGTGCAGATAGGGCTGGATGCCATGAAGACAATGGTTTCGGAAGATGTCGAATACACGTCGTTCGAGAAACGCTACATCAGAAAGGACGGGCAGGTGATACATCTGATAATAAGCCCGGCAATTATTCGTGACGATGATAGAAAGCCTCTTTATTTCGTATCCCTGTTTCAGGACATCACCCAGAGGAAGAAGGCCGAGGAAAAGGTTACGTCCTCCCTGAAGGAAAAGGAGATACTCCTCAGGGAGGTTCACCACCGCGTCAAGAACAACATGGCGATAATATCGGCCCTGCTCCAGTTGCAGTCGCAATACTTCAAGAACGAGGAATTCACTAGGGTATTCAAGGACAGCCAGAACCGCATTAAATCCATGGCCCTGGTCCACGAGAAACTGTACAGCACGCAGGACTTCGCACACATCGGTTTCGGCGATTACGTGGAAGACCTGGCCAGGCACCTGTTTCAGGCCTATGGAAAAGAGGTGCGCCTGATCCTTCATGCCGACGACATTTCCCTGAATATCGATATGATGGTCTCTTGTGGGCTGATCATTAACGAACTTATCACCAATTCCCTGAAGCACGCGTTCGAGGATACCGGTGCTCCCGAGATCGACATATCGCTGAGCATCGACGACGGTCGGGCCGTGCTGGTGTACGCCGACAACGGTACGGGGCTGCCGGAGCACATCGATTTCCACAACAGCGACACCCTGGGCCTTCAGATCATTAACATGCTGACGTATCAGCTGAAGGGTTCAATCGAAGTGAACGCGTCGGCGGGAACGACGTTCACCATTGCCTTCGAACTGCCCCGGCACCGGAAAGCATCATGAATCCCCCGAAAATATTGATAGTAGAGGACGCGATGATAGTGGCTCGAGCCATGAAGCTGTCACTGGAGGAGGCCGGCTATAGCGCGGCCATTGCTCTTGAAGGGGAAGATGCAATCATGAAAGCCGAAAAGGAAAAACCCGATATCGTGTTGATGGACATTACCCTGGGGGGAGAGATTGACGGCATAGAGGCAGCAAGAAGGATAATGGACATTTGTACCGTCCCCGTAATATATTTGACCGGAAATACGGATGCGGCAACCTTTGAGCGCGCAAAGCGGACCCATCCCGCCGGCTTTCTGCTGAAGCCCGTTGATGACCATGAATTAATAGAGCTAATAAAAAAGATTGCCTGACGCAGACAGGATGCCCGAAAAGGGCATACACGGCCCGGCAATGGAAATCAGCATTGTTTCCGGTGACGCTGCCGGAGACGATGTCCTCCTGAAACAATGGTATCGTCCCGGTCAGCCTGTACTCTGAGGAGAAAGGGTCTCTCCGGAATTGCAAGAATTCCTCTCAGCGAAGGGGAATGGTGAGGCTTCTCTTGCTTTCACCAGCCCTCTTAACGAGCGGCAAAGGTCTTGCAGTCGGGATGAGCCTCGTGCTTCCCCACGTGAATACCCTCGGGCGCCGAGCACTCCAGGGCATCGTTGAACGTACAGTCGGCCACCTTGCACGCACCTACCAAGCCCGTCATGTCCACGACCCCGGACTTCCCGGCCTGTTTCATGAAGGTGTGGCAGAGAGGACACGGAGAGCCGGGCTCCACGTTGATGGCCATGGCATGGCAGAGATTCTTGTCGTTGTAGGTGCAGTCGCTCATATCGCAGTCAACCACTTTCGGCATCTGCTTGGGCATGCTCCTCCCTCCCTTCTCTCACCGCGGATTTTCCCCTCGCTGATGCCCCATTGTAGCTCACCGCACATGGCTGTCAAGGAACACCTCCGCACGTGCGGGGGGGCTCCGGCCGAAAAAGGGCACGAGCGTGACAGAAAAAGGACCATATTATCGATTCCGGCCTCTTCCGGCACACCTGCCGCTCTCCGGAGAGGACCAGGCAGACACTCCCCGTCCGGTCTTCAGCGGGGCCTTTACAGCTCCCTGTCCGCGGGCAGGGTGGGACCTATCTTGTTGATGATAACGTCCTTCACCTTGGCGGCGAATTTCTTCGTCACCTGGACGTTCCGGAGGATATGCCCCTGCTCGCTCACGGTGTACTCCGCCTCCAGGTAGTTCGACCGGATGGTGGCCTCGAAGACAACGGCCGGGACCGAAGCCGGTTTCCCCGTCTTCTTGTTTACCCCGTAGACCTTCTTTAAGTACCCCCTGGATACGACCTCCACGTCGGAGACGGGGGCGCTCTCGGGGTTCTGGCCCGCCAGGGCTCTGCCCACCTGGGCCCACTGCGCCCGCTTCAGGTCTTTTTCGCTTACGAGCCGTATGACCTTATCCCCTTCAAACTCCTTCTTGAACTGCTCAAAGACCGCCCCTTCCGTGTGCTCCGCCTTCTTCAGATTGTCGTCAAGCTCCATAGGCATCAGGGCCACACGGATGGGGTCCGTGGGCTTGCGCTTGGGGGCGTTCCTCAGCCGCTCCTGACGCTCCACCTTCTTACGGGCCATCTTCCGGGCCATCTCCTGCCTTTTCATCTCCTGCTTGGCCTTCGGGTCATCCGGGTCGTGAAAGACCGTCTTTCCGTCCTTGTCCACCTCGTAGACCAGCGTCTTCTCGCCGCTCTTCTCCATCCGGTAGACCTTCTTCACCCCTCCCCGCTCAGAGGTGTAATATCCCCCGGCGCACCCGAGGAGAGCCAGGAGGCTCGCGGCCATGCAGAGAAAAACCAATGCTCTCATCACTTTTTTCATGCGTCTCTCTCCTTCCCGGAAAGTCGTTGCCCTCGTGACAAGCAACTTTCCTGCCAGAGGGAAGGCCTTGGCCGGGGGCCCGAAGTCCGCACAGGAAAAAGAAATTGGCCGGACCGCTGCCAGGCGGGGAGCGGAAGAAGTGCCGAAAAAGGACAAGGAAGCCGTCTCTTGACTGTATTTCGCTCGATGAAGGCGAATGCGGCCCGGGCACAGAGGGAAAGCCGGAAGAACGCCACGGCATCGGCGGGACACGCCGTGCGCCGGGGAAAAGCCGGCAGGGCTTACTTCACCACCACCTCGGGAACGACCATCCAGCGGAGCTGCCACCTCCCATTGCCCTTCTCCAGGCAGGCGACCCCTCCCTGCTGAAACTCCACGATCTCAGCCCCGGCATCCCCCGTGAGCAGAACCGAGGCCAGGCGCCCCAGGTGGGGAAGATGCCCGACCAGCATCATGTCCTCGGTCTCCTCAGCCAGACGGTCCTCCCAGATGCCGGGGTCGTCCATGGGGTTCAGGCCATCGGCCTCCCCGGCCTCACCGCCCAGGCGGGCCGCAAGGACCTCGGCGGTCTGTTTCGCCCTGAGCTTTCCGCTGTGGAAGATGCGGCGTATGGTGACCCCGTGGGAGAGGAACTCGGCCATCGCCCTTACATCCTCTTCCCCCTGCTCGGAGAGCGGCCTCCCGGGGTCCTCCTCCTTGGTCTTGGGCTTTCCGTGTTGAACGAGGTACAGTAACATGGCCATCCTCCTTCGGGGTCGGTTCCTCCATGCCGGGCAGGAACATTCACACCGTTTCCCTACAGTCTATCAACACGCTCGCCAAAAGCAATACGGAAGAATCGCAGGCTTTGAAAAGCCGGAGAGGATGCCTCTCCGGCGGTAAAAACCGCGCGTTCCTGCTACAGGGACGGGGGAGCGGCATTCTCCGCCCGTATTCTCTCTCCCCAGGAGCGGGCCTTGGCCAGGATTTCCTCCTGGTCTCCGTGCACGAGCCTTCCTCCCCGCACCAGCACGGAGCCGTCCACCATGACGGTGTCCACGTCCGAGGGCCGCGCGGAGTAGACCAGGTGGGAGCATACGTCATACAGGGGCGTAAGATGCGGCTTGCGGAGGTCAAGGATGATGAGGTCCGCGACCTTTCCCGGCTCCAGCGAGCCCACCTGAGTGAGCCCCAGCGCCTCCGCGCCCCAGCGGGTGGCCATCAGAAGGGCGGTCCGGCATCCAAGGGCCGTGGGGTCCTTGGCCATAGCCTTGTGCAGGCGGGACGCCGTGGAAACTTCCCCCAGGATGCTCAGGTCGTTGTTGCTTGCGGCCCCGTCGGTCCCCAGGGCCACGGTAAGCCCCGCGTGAAGCATCCGGGGCACGGGGGCCACGCCGGAGGCAAGCTTGAGGTTGCTCTCGGGGCAGTGGGCCACGCCCACTCCTTTTCGGACCATAAGCTCTATCTCCCCCTCGCTCACCCAGACGGCGTGGGCGGCAAGGACGTTCCGCCCCAGAAACCCCAGGCCCTCCAGGTACTCAACCGGCCGACGCCCGTGCTTGCTCATCATCTCGGCCACTTCCCACTCCGTCTCCGAGACATGGATGTGCACCAGGACGCCGTGCCTCATGGAGAGGTCGCGCACTTTCTTCAGGGTCTCGGCGCTACAGGCGTAGGCCGAATGGGGCGCCACCGCGGGCGTGACAAGCCCGTCCCCCTTGAGCGCCTCGATGAGGGCCTCGGCCTTTCTCAGGCAGTCGTCCGCACCCGAGGTGGTGCGGGTGGGGAAGTCCACCACCCCCGCTCCGAGGACCGCACGGATGCCCATTCTCCGGGCCACGCGCGCCGCCTCCTCCTCGAAGAAATACATGTCGTGGAAGGTCGTCACCCCGGCCAGGAGCATCTCCAGGGCTGCAAGTTCCACGGCATCCCGGACGAACTCGGGGGAAAGCCAGCGGCCCTCGGCGGGCCAGATGTGCCCTTCCAGCCATTCCCTCAGGGGGAGGTCGTCGGCCATGCCCCGCATGAAGACCATGGCCGCATGGGTGTGCGCGTTGATGAGGCCGGGCATCACGGCCATGCCCTCCCCGCCCAGCACCTCCTCTGTCTCGAAGGCTTTCCTCAGTTCGGAGAAGGAGCCCACCCGGGCTATCTTTCCGTCCTTGACGGCAAGGGCGCCGTCCCGGAGGAGACGCCCCTCGGCGTCCATGGTGAGAAGGTACTCGCCCCGGACCAGGCAGTCGGCGCGCATCAGCCCTTGAACATGGCGACGGCCTCTTCGGGCCTCATCTTCGCAGTCTCGCGGGTCTGCCGGTCCTTTACCTCCACTACCCCTTCCTTGAGGCCGCGCTCCCCGACGACCACGTGCTTCGCAACGCCGATAAGGTCGGCATCCTTGAACTTCACTCCGGCCCTGAGGTCCCGGTCGTCCATGAGGACGTCCACGCCCGCCTGCGCCAGCTCCTCGTACATCGAGCGGGCCACCTCCACGGTCCCGGGGTCGCCCATGTTCAGGGGGATTATCTGCACCTCAAAGGGGGCTATGGCCCAGGGCCAGACGATGCCATCCTTGTCGTGGTTCTGTTCCACCGCAGCCGCGGCGATGCGGGCCGGGCCGATGCCGTAGCTCCCCATGACGATGGGCCTCTCCGCGCCCTCCTCGTCGAGGAAGAAGGCTCTGAGGGGCACAGAGTACTTCGTCCCGAGCTTGAAGATGTTGCCTATCTCGATGCACCGCTCCGTTCTCAACAGCTCCCCGCACTGCGGGCAGCCGTCCCCTCCCTGGGCCACATGGATATCCTCCCACCGGGGCTCGAAGTGCACGCCGGCGCGAAGACCCCTCACGTGATAGTCCTCCCGGTTGGCCCCGCTCATGTAGAGCCCCTCCTTCAGGGAGGGGTCGGCTATCATCGGCACCTTCCGGCCCTGCGGGCCGATGAACCCGGCCTCCACGCCCAGGACGTCCCGCACCTCCTCCCGGTGGGCCGGCCGCACGGGGCTTCGGAGCACCCGTTCAAGCTTTTTTTCATGAAGCTCCTGGTCCCCCCGCACCAGGGCCAATACGGGCCCGCCATCGGCCATGTAAAGAAGGCTCTTTATGAAATGCCGCGGGTCCGCCCGCAGAAAGGTCGACACCTCCTCCACCGTCCTCTTCCCGGGGGTATGGACCTCCTCGTACTCCCAGTCCGCCGCGGGCGTGGCCGGCGGCACGGAGCGGGCAAGCTCCACGTTGGCCGCGTAGCCGCAGGCGTCGCAGAGGGCCACGTCGTCCTCGCCCGCCGGGCTGGGGGCCATGTACTCGTGGGCGGTGGCCCCGCCCATCATCCCCGGGTCGGACTCCACCCGGTGGAACGTAAGGCCGCACCGGGAGAATATCCTCTCATAGGCCACGCTGTGAAGCTGGTAGCTCCGCTCAAGCCCCTCCTCGTCGACGTCGAAGCTGTAGCTGTCCTTCATGACGAACTCCCGGGTGCGGAGTATGCCGCTCTTGGGCCGCGCCTCGTCCCGGAGCTTCGTCTGTATCTGATACCAAACCTGGGGGAGGTCCCGGTAGGAGCGTATCTCCTGCGCGGCCAGCCAGGCCATGATCTCCTCGTGGGTCATTCCCAGACACATGTCCCGCCCGCCCCGGTCCTTCAGGCGGAACATCTCCTCGCCTATCTCCTCCCACCGGCCCGTCTGCTGCCACACCTCGGCGGGATGGAGCACTGGCATGGAGACCTCCTGGCCCCCGATGGCGTCCATCTCCTCCCTGATGATGGCGTTTATCTTCTGCATGACCTTCCAGCCCAGGGGGAGATAGATGTAGAGGCCCGCAGCCAATTGCCTCACGTAGCCCGCCCGGACCAGGAGCCTGTGGCTTGCGGCCTCGGCCTCCGAGGGGTCCTCCCTCAGGGTCGGAACGAAGAGCCTGGAAAGAAGCATGCGCGTTTTCCTCCTGAGCCCTGGAAACACCGGAATAAAGCGCCCTTTCACGAGCGGACGCGGCATCGAAAGCAATAGATAGAATAGACTTTTTCCGCTGCCATTGCAACAGGGCTCAGGCGGCCTGTAAATACGTTCCTGCTGACTCACACGCAGGAGACGTGACGCCGCGAGACCGCCAGACGGACATAAGGCAGAAGCGCTCCACCGCATACCCGGGGAGCGAAATCCCGGCGCCTCGCCCTCATGAAGCGGAGAGGAGGCCCCCTCAGGGGAAAGGTATCTTGTCCTTGAAAGGTATGGGCAGTCCTTTTTCCTTGACCTTTGGTTGCTCCACCGCGCCGGTGTAAAAGGTCTCGCACTTCTCCCTGAAGATGACGTTCTTGGGTATCTTGAGAAGGCCCAGGACGGGCCCCAGGAGCGACTTTATCACGCTTACTTTCTGCACTTCCGGATGGCCGAATGTCCCCCGAATCTCCTGGCTCACCACGGCGCAGCCCTCCTTGTTCAGGACGCCCACCGTCAGGTTCTCGTACCGCTGGTTGACCAGGTCCAACTTCCCCTTCAGGGCCACCCTGTTGCGCTTCGTCCGGAAGGCCACGTCCTTTGCCTCCATGACCCCGTCCCGCACGGTCCAGTCCGAAAGAAGCTTCTCTATGGTCGTCTGCCCCTTCCCCACGGCCTCGGCGTAGAACTTCCCATAATCGAAGGCCTTGCTCAAGGCCACCCCCAGGGGGCCGACGCCGGGAATGAAAACGGCCCCTATGTCGATAAGGTTGAACGTCTGGGTCTCCTCGAAACTCTCGATGAGCTTGTCCAGGTCCATGTTGGTCATGACGAGGTCCTGCGACGACACGGAAACCTCTCCCGTGAGGGTCTTCAGCATTTCATGGAGGCCGCTGCCCCGCATGGTGAGGTCGGCCCTGACATGCATCGCGCCCTTCATCACCTTCGCGTCCGAAACGTAGCTGACCAGCCGCTCGCTGGATAACTCGGGAACACTGTAGCGCACGGTGATGACGGGAGGTGTGGCATCCAGCGCGGCCTTTACCGTGCCTCGCGCCCGCGAGCCAAAGAGCTCCATCGTCATGGGGTCAAGCATCACGACCCCGCCCGTGGCGTTCATGGATACCGCGAGGTCCGTCACCTCAAGCCTCCTGGACTTTATCTCATCGCAGGACATCCTGCCCGTAAAAGAGATGTTTCTGAGGCCCCGGGGCTCGCCCTCGCCGGAGGATATGCCGCCTACGGCGACGTTCAGGCCGCTGACCGTGGCCCGTTCCCCGGATTTCCTGTCCAGGTAGGTTATGCTGCCGTTTTTGATGAAAAACCTCTCCAGGGCGGGCGGCAGGCGGAACCCCCCGCCCTCCTTCCTGGGCTTCTTTGCAAACTTCGCGATGTTGAGCTTCCCCGTCTCCTCCCGTGTGACGGTCACCCAGGGGTTGACCAGGGCTATCTCCGTCACCCGGACTTCGCGCTCGAGGAGGGGCAGGATTTCCACTCCCACCTTTACGGCCCCGACCGAGGCGATGTCGGTCGCGCTGTTTTTGATGTGCACATCCCTGAGTGCCACCGCCACGCCCGGCAGAAGGTCCACGCCGATGCTGCCAATCCGGACCTTCGTCCCCAGCGCCTCCGCGGCCAGCGCCTCCACGCGCGGCCTGAAAGACTCCAGGCGGGACAGAAGCACCACAACGCCGGCCACGAGAAGGAGCAGAATAACGGCGGCAGCCAGGACGGCCTTCCTGAGCAGGGGGTGTCTCCTTGCGTTTTCCCGGTTGTCCATCATTCCCATTATATCCGAATCCGGAGAAGCCGCCAATCGCGCCGGAAGAGGAAATCACGGCGACCCGGGGGTGTGGTGACAGACCGAAAAAATCATGTATAATAAGGAATTGACTGGAACTTGTCTCAAAATTGATTTCGAAGCGGAAGAGAGAATAAATGGCGGCAGACAAGGAGGGAAGGGGAAATCGCCCGGAGGCGCAGCAGCGCTGCGTTGAGGACGATTTTCCTTTTACGACGCCGTATGCCCCCATTTAGGCCGCTTTCGGCCGGAAGCAATTTTAAGACAGGTTCTAGGCTTATTCGTTTGTCTGCTTGCACATACTCAGCAAAACAATCCGACGAAGGAGGACTTTATGGCCGAAGGCATCATAGAAGTGACCACGAAGGACTGGGACAAGGAAGTTCTCGGTTCCGACGGCCTCGTGATGGTGGATTTCTGGGCCGTGTGGTGCGGCCCCTGCCGCATGATAGCCCCCACCGTGGAGGAGCTTTCCAAGGAGTACACGGGCAAGCTCAAGGTGGTCAAGCTCAACACGGACGAGAACCCCGACATCGCCAGCAGGTATAAAATCATGGGCATCCCCACAATCATGTTCTTCAAGGGCGGGGAGAAGCTCGACCAGGTCGTGGGCGCCGTGCCCAAGCCTCAGTTGAAGTCCAAGATAGACTCCTTTCTGTCGGAGTAAGCATATTGATGAGAGGAATTGCGAGAACCCTGTGTTTCCTGCTTGTGCTGATGGCCCTCCTCGTCACGGGCTGCGAGAGCAAGTCCGGGGGCAAGAAAGGCGAAGCAACCGGGACGGCCTTTGCCCTGAAAGACCTGAAGGGCAACACGGTGAGGCTTTCGGACCTGAAGGGCAAGGTCGTGATGGTGGAGTTCTGGGCCACGTGGTGCCCGCCCTGCAGGATGGCCGTCCCCGAACTGGAGGACATCTACGCCCGGTACAAGGACAGGGGATTTGCCCTTGTCGCCATATCCATGGACACTAGCGAGGAGAGAGTGGCGGAGTTCGTCAAGGAGGAAGGCATAAACTACACCGTCGTCATGGACGACGGAGACGTCAGCTCCCGCTACGGCGTCATCAGCATCCCCGTGGCGTTCATCCTGGATAAGGAGGGCAACATCGTGTCCAAGCACATGGGGTTCGTCCCGGGGCTCGGGGAAGAGTTCGCCAAAGACATCGAGGAGCTTCTGTAAATGTTCGAATCACTGGGCGATAAGCTGGAAGCCGTATTCAAGAAACTGAAGGGCAAGGGGCTCCTCACCGAAGAGGACGTGGACGTCGCCCTCAAGGAAGTGCGCGTCGCCCTCCTGGAGGCCGACGTCAACTTCCGCGTGGTCAAGGATTTCGTGAAGAATATCCGCCAGCGCGCCGTGGGCAAGGAGGTTCTGGAAAGCCTCACGCCGGGGCAGCAGGTGGTCAAGGTGGTCCACGAGGAGCTGGTGAACCTCCTCGGAGGGGAGTCGTCCAAGGTATACATGGCCCCCAACCCGCCCACCGTGCTCATGCTGGTGGGCCTGCAGGGCTCGGGCAAGACCACCACGGCGGCCAAGCTCGGAAGCGTCTTCAAGAAGGAGGGCCGCCGTCCCCTTCTCGTGGCGGCGGACCTTCAGCGCCCCGCCGCCGTGGACCAGCTCGTCACCCTGGGCGAGCAGACCGGCATTCCCGTCTTCCGGGCCGGCGGGGGAGAGAAAAACCCGATAGCCGTCTGTGCCGAGGCGGTCAAACAGGCCAGGCTGGACGGCCGGGACGTGGTCATCCTGGACACCGCCGGCCGCCTGCACGTGGACGAGGCCCTCATGGGCCAGCTCCGGAGCATCAGGGAAAAGGTCTCCCCCCGGGAAACCCTCTTCGTGGCCGATGCCATGACCGGCCAGGACGCCGTAAACAGCGCCAAGACCTTCAACGAGAACCTGGGGGTCGACGGGGTCATCCTCACCAAGATGGACGGCGACGCCCGGGGTGGAGCGGCGCTCTCCATACGGTCCATCACGGGAAAGCCCATCAAGTACATCGGCACCGGCGAGAAGCTCGACATGCTGGAGCAGTTCCATCCCGACCGGGTGGCCAACCGCATCCTCGGGATGGGGGATGTCCTTTCCCTCATCGAGCGCGCGGAGCAGGCCTACGAGGCCGAGGAGGCGCGGAAGCTCCAGGAGCGGCTGCTCAGCAACTCCTTCAGCTTCGAAGACCTGAGGGACCAGCTCGGAAAGCTCCGGTCCATGGGCCCCCTGGAGAACATCCTGGGCATGATACCCGGCATGGGCAAGAAGCTCAAGGGCGTGCAGGTGGACGAGCAGCAGTTCGTCAAGGTGGAGGCCATCATCAACTCCATGACACCGGCTGAGCGGCAAAACGCCGCCGTCCTCAACGGGAGCCGCCGCCGCCGCATAGCCCAGGGCAGCGGCACCACCGTCAACGACGTCAACCGCCTCATCAAGCAGCATAAAGAGATGCGCAAGATGATGAAGATGCTCAAGAAGGGCAAGATGCCCCGCCTCCCCGTGCCCTTCTGAGGGAATAGTACCGGGTTTCAGCGTTTCATACTGCGGGGACTTTTTACAGCTGCACACCGAATGCCATTTTGATACAAGGGCTAAGGGAATGGGCGCAGGAAGTCGGTAAATTTATAGCCTTGGAAGATTACTATGAAAGTATAACGTTTCTTGACGATTCAAGCGGTGTCATTAGAAGGTCGAAGGATTTAGACTTGTCTAGTAGGCCCTGATCCAAAAAGTTAAGGGGAAGTGGCTTTGTGGGGGCCTTTCTTTTTGCGCTAGCCCAGGGTAGCGGTCCATTCTCTCCGGCGGTCAGAAAAATACCGGGGCGCAAGCATCGAGCGCGCGTTTACATTTGAAATATTTTAGAGGGGAGTCCCCCCTTAGCGGGCATGATTCCCGGGAGCCGTCAGAATCAGACCGTTAGGTTGCCTTATTGCGTAATCTCTCTTAGCTTCTGCTCGCTAATTTGCCTCCTGCCGTGAACTTCCTCGGTGTAAGGGATGTCGTCTTCATCGAAACCAAACCAATGATAGATTCGTTTCACCAAGTCAAAAGCGACTTCCGCAGGTTCCCAGTCACCACTCGTGCTTGCTTCTTCCAGAACCTTCGAGTCGGGTGCAACATTAGCATCAAACATATATCCCCCCATTGCTCCTGGATATAAAACTACAGGAGGTTCCGTAGGCATATTTCTCAACTCAATCGTGAATATTGTGCTTGCTGGCGTAGGCGTCAAATACGGCTGTAATACTTTGTACAGATTAACAAAAAGGTATGCCGACTCTATGAGAGCAATCTGGTTGATTCGCAAATAGCTTTGCGGGTTGTAGCTACCCCAGGACAAGAAATCCCTGTCCGCCGGTGCAATAAAAATCAAGGTACCATCTATCCATAACTCAAGGTCACGACCCTCTGTGACTGCTCTCCGCAGTCTTCCCTCTACAATCTGTGGATGGACGCCAACGGTGATATCGAAACCGCCATACCTAATCTCTGGCGGTCGCTCTAGCAATTGAGTTATCGGAGAGCTTCTGGATTCAAAAAGTCCACTAACTGCAACAGCTGCGGTTGGCACGGCAGTTAGAACGTAAGCCGGCCTAGACTCTAATCTCGCTGCTGAAATAGCAGCTTCGACCCGCTCTCTTGTTATTTCGGAAGAATCGGAAGTATCTTCTATGCTCAGGTCAACGGACTGCTTAATGATTCTTTCTTCCGAAGCTCCTAAATTAGCACTCAAAGTGTCATAGTGCAAACCATCTCTGAGTAATCTATGTATTTCCTCCACGGAGGTCGGGTCAGTGTTATCACGCACTCTCTCAAAATACCCAAAAACTACGGCATTCATCCGCGCAGTTTCTTCAACAAATCGGTTCACTAAAAAAGGCCGTCTACTTCCCGGTTGGAGCGGGATATGTATCGCGATTATCCCACGTGTCGGTTCTTCGACACTGGCATACCATTCGATTTCAATCCTGTACAAAGAAGGATATATCCAGCTCTTTAAAACATCAAAATACTGCTCGATGTCTACTAATGATTCTGAAAAAGACCGTATTCTAAATATTTCTTCGCCTCGATGCATATCATTTATTTTCGTCTCAGCACCCAGAAGGACTATGCCCCCATTTGCATTCGCAAATCCAGAGATATCCTTAGCAAATTCTTGCTTGTCGTTACGGTTGGCCAGTATATAAGGAGCCCCCTTGCACTCAAACCAGTCATTCTCGACTGTTCCTACAAGGTTTTCAAAGTGACCACTCTGCACGATTGAAAGAACTTCCTTCAAAGAGGTGGCGGGCATTTTTTATCCAAAGTTATTGAACGACCATTGAACGAAATTTCTCTTGCAACCTAAGCTGAGAAGTGGGTAGCAGCGCCCTGCCCTCCTCTCTCCCCTATCCTTCCGAGAAAACCCTGTAACCCATTGATTTTCCAGTGCCGGAGGCCGGACTCGAACCGGCACAGGCCCGGAAGCCCGAGGGATTTTAAGTCCCTTGCGTCTACCCGTTCCGCCACTCCGGCAACGCATTACCT
>JARRLN010000051.1 GCA_037386965.1 Nitrospirota bacterium | reverse complement strand
TCGGCGCGATCCTGAAATACCAGGACGATATCGAAAAGGTCAACGACGACCAAGTCAAGGCCATCCTGGAACGCGTACAAGTGCGAACAGAAATTTAGGCCAACTCGAGGTGAAGCAGCGTGATGAATGACGCGCCCCAAGGGAAAAATCGTTCGGGGCAGTTTCTGCATAATCTGCTGGTATTTGGCCGTCTCTTGCGCCGGCTGGGTTTGGATGTAAATCCAGGCCGCATGATTGACCTGGTCCAGGCGCTCGACCTGATCGAAATCGGCCGCAAAGAAGACTTTTACCACACCGCACGCAGCCTGCTGGTGCACAAACGGGAGGACATCCCGTTATTTGACCAGGCCTTCGAATTGTTTTGGCGCAAACCGGCAGAACAATGGGCGCAGCTTGATTTATCCTCCCTGATCCAACAAAAACCGGATGAGCCCCAATTCACGCCGCCGCCTCTACAAAAGGCTGAAGAAACGCCTCAAAAGGAGGCTGATAACGGCGCGAGCGATTCCGAGGAGAAAATCGTCATCGAGATCACCAAAACCTACAGTGACAGGGAAGTATTGTGGCATAAGGACTTTGCCGATCTGTCCTCCGAGGAGATGGAAGCGGTCAAAAACGTGATGCGCCAGTTAACATTAAAGCTGGGCGAACGGCGCACCCGGCGCAAGCGGCCCGGCTGCACCGGCGCGTTTGTTTTAAGGTTGGCCAGCACGGCCACATTCAGTTTCGGCTGCCGGTTGTCGCGCAAAGAAAAGGCCGGGTCTCCCAGGGGCCTTGCCTACTCCTTTCCGTATTGAAAACGTTTTCAAAAGTTACTGTGCAGTAACTGTGTCACCTGATACCGTGGGGCAGGGTCTACCAGCGTCGAAAACGTCTTTTACCACGTCCCCGCAAATCCAGTAACGGCGGGCATTAGCGGCCATGGTCGAAAACCGGCCCTACCCTTGCCTTGCCTTCTAAGCAGCGGGTCGGGGGTTCGAGTCCTCCCTGGCGCACCACCTTATTCTTCTATACGTAAATATGCCCCTCTCGGGATGCCTCTCGCGCCAATCCTGGGCCGCTGAGCCCCCGCCGGGCCGCCAGAGCGGCCACCAAGCTGTCCAGGGCATCGCCCCCTTTCTGGGCGATGACGCGCCGCCTGAGGCCCGGGTCAACGAAGACGAGGCCATAGCCGTCCTCAAGGGCAGCGACCATGCGCTTCCTGGCGGCTTCACGTCCCCGGCCCTTATAGGGCTGGTACAGGCCTTCCCGTTTGAGCGTGCAGGCAGGGCAGACCTCAAGCAGGAGAGCCCTCTCCGCGTGTGCCTTCTGCATGGGAAGAACACGCGCGAGGTCCCTGTTGAGGAGGGGATAAAGGATGTCCCGGATGCCATGGAACGTCTGGCGGTAGAGGCGAAGGTTACAGGGCGAGAAAGGGGCCTTGCTCTCCCTGTCGGTCCTCCGTGAAGGCTCGCTGCCCCCACCCTCCTCCCTGCACCAGTCCCTGAAAACCTCTGCCGAGGGAAACCGGCCGGGAAAGTCCAGAACGAATTCCTCCCAGCTCAGCCCCTTCATGAGCGGGGCGGGCAGGGCGAAGGGAAAGTCGATGCCGAATGCCTCTCCCCGGCGCTGCGCTATGAAATCAAGGAGAGCCCGAAGGGCCGGACCTCCTTGCACGCCGGAGGCGGGAAGCTCCGATGCCGGACGGCATCCCTCGATGAGGAGGCCGTCGCCTCTCTGCCTCGTCGAGGCTATCCAGATGGAGCGCCCGGCGTCTCGCGCCCCGCTGAAATCAACGCCGTGAATGGTCACCTGGGGCCGCGGTTCGCCTCTTCCCCGAAGAGTTTCTCGATGCAATCCTCGGCCAGGCCGCGGGAGGCCTCCTTCATGGCCTGGATGAGGGCGTCGCTCAAGGCCGTAGCGGCGCGGCCAATGAGTGGCGGAAGCTTCGTCTCGCGCTCCAAAAGCTCCGTCTCCCGGATGTAGAGGGAAAGAAACCTGCGGATGAGCTCCCTGACCTCCTCCGGCGAGTACGCACGAGCCTGATAGCCAGGCAGTCCTTCTCTATCTCCTTTTGGACATTAGCATCCCGGAAATCAGAAAAGAAAGGCATTGCGGCGGCCATCTTCGGATGCCGCCGGCGGAGCAGACGTATGCTCCTCCTGTCGAATTCGTGCAGGAGTTCGCCGTGCTTGGCGCACAGGGCGTGCAGGGGCTCATCGGACGGAGGCGACATAGATAGTGGCAATCCCGTGAAGCATGATGTGCATGCACTCTACCCGGAACCCCGAGGACTCCATCACCTCCCGGAACTCCAGGGGTGTGGAAAAGCCGAATATGGACCGGGCCATGTAGCGATAGGGTGTGCAGTCCTTCAGAAGGAGCCCCGAGACGACCGGGATGACGCGGAAGACGTAGGAGCCGTAGAGCCGCCGGACCCACCGCCCCGGAGGCTGGGTGAGCTCGAGGCAGACAAAGCGTCCCCCCTGCCTGAGTACGCGCCTCACCTCCTTCAGGGCGGCCTCCGTGTCCCGGACGTTCCGCATCCCGAAGCCCACGGTTACGGCGTCGAAGGAGCGGGCGGGGAAATCCAGCGCCTTGGCGTCGCCGTAAAGAAATGTCAGATGGTCGCAATCGGGAAGCGAGGCTTTCTTCTTTTGGGCTATGTCCAGCATGGGCCTGGAGAAATCCACGCCCACCACCGAGCCGCGCCGGCCCACCATCCGGGCCAGGAGGAAAGCCAGGGCTCCCGTGCCCGTGCAGATGTCCAACACCCGGTCGCCTTCCCCTACGCCCGAGAGCCGGAGGGCCTTTCGCCGCCAGTGGGCGCTGAGCCCCAGGCTGAACATGCGGCTCAGAAAGTCGAACCGGGGAGCCACGGTGGCGAACACTCTCTCAACGAAGCTGTCCCGAATGTCCAGCGTCTTGTTCACAGGATGAACTGCCCCAGTATGATGAGAACGAGCATGACTAATCCGATAAAAAGAAGGAGACTGCCGAAGGCCCTTCCGGCCACAAGGAGCCACCCGGGCGGGGCCGGGACGACGCGCCCGGCGCAGTTGGACTCGTTCTCTATCCGTTGAAGCTCCAGGGGCTTTTCGGCCTTCATCTGCTCCTCCGTCAGCCGTCCGGTGAAAATCACCATGTCCATGGGGAACTTCTCGGGCCTCAGGTGGGTGTTGAAGAAATGGACCGTGAAGATGAACCCGGCGGCCAGAAGTGCCTCGTCGCTGTGGATGATGGTGGTGACATTGAATATCCAGCCGGGCAGAAAACGGCTGAAGAACTCCGGAAACCACAGCGTGAGGCCCGAAACACCGATGACGCCCACCCCCCAGAAGACGGCCCAGTAGTCAAACTTCTCCCAGTAGGTCCACCTGTCGAACCGGGGCCGCTCCCCCAGCCCGAAGAACCAGCGGAAACTTCTGTAAATGTCCTTTATATCCTTCCATCGGGGAACCATGGAATCCGGGCCAAACGGGTTGAACCGGAAACGTTTCACGACGGCGACGAAGTAGGTTACATAAAGGAAGTGGGCGAAAAAATACCCGAAGGTCGCCGCGGCGCACACGCGGTGGATGAGGCCCGCCTCTTGATATCCTCCCACCATGCGCACCAGGACGCCGGCCCAGGGGGCGTAGGAGTATTTCAGGGGCATCCCGGTGATGACGAGGCCGAAAAAGCTCGAGGCCATGATCACGTGCAACACGCGGTGGTAGGCGTTCAACCTCCGTATGTAAACCTCGCCGCTCACTGTTTCTTTTGCCTCCTTTCCTTGATGCCCCTGTAGGCCCAGAGAGACGTATGAACAATGAAGAAACTGAATACCCCGATGAGCAGCGTGCTCATGGCCCAGAACGTGTAGAAAAGGACCGGGTACTTCTGCCGGTTACGGTCATTGGGATGTGGATAGTACTCGGCAAAGTTCCTGTTGGCGTAGGCATGGCACTTCCGGCAGGTCGTGACGATGTTTTGCTCTGAGACCGTGGACCCGGGGTTCTGCGGAGGCAGGATGCCGTGGGAGCCATGGCAGTCCGGACACCTGGCCACCGTGGTATATCCCAGGTTGGTGACCTGGCCGTGATAGGTCTCGCGATAGGTGTCCAGCTGCCTCTTGTGGCAGCTTCCGCACTCCTGGATAAGCCAGAGCTTCCACCGGGGCTCCCCTATCGGGGGGACGGCGTGCTCCATGTGGCAATCATAACAGACGGCCGCCTTGAGGTCGCCGCGTTCGAGCACCATCTGCCCGTGGATGCTCGTCTTATAGATGCCGTAAGGGCCGGGGTGGCAGGAGCCGCAAAGGCGGGGAACGTTCGAGCGGTAGGTGCTGGAGCGAGGGTCCTCCGAGGACAGGATGTGATGGGTGCCATGGCAGGTCTTACAGACCGGGCCCCCGGCAGCCATGGCGTGCACACTCTGGCTGTAGTCTCTGGGCGCCGCTCCCGCCGCCTCCGCCTCGCCGCCGGAGTGGCAGCCCAGGCAGTCCACGGGAGAAATCCTCTTGTGGGGATACCCGGTGATGGAGACGTGGCAATCGGTGCACCCCAGCTCCCGGTGGACGGAGTCGTTCAACTGCTCCTCGCTCACATAATAGGGAGCGCCCTTCCGGCCGTGACAGGACAGGCAGTTTTCTCCGTCCGAGGCAACCGCGGGAAAGGATATCAGCGCAAGGAACATAGAGATGAAAAATACCCGGCTCAGCAGGGTAGCGCTCATGCATCTCCGTCCAGAGGGATTTGGGCCTCTCTTTCGTTATAGAGCGAAAACCGGCCTCTGTCAAGGAGACTGGCGGAAAAATGCCGTCAAAAGAGGTTCGAACGGCTATTCGGCCAGGACAGCCTCAGCCAGGATGCCCTGGGCCCGGGCCAGCCGCACCCGGGCTATGGCGTAGTCCGCCCGCGCCCGGCGCTCCGCCGAGAGCGCCTGGACGTAGTCCTCCTGGAACTGGAGGACGTCGTTCAGGGTGGCCTTCCCCACCCGGAACCTCTCTTCCTCGGCCTCCAGACGCTTCTGGGATGCCACCCTCGCCCGCTCACTCGCCGCGATGGTCTCGGTGGACCTCCGCGCCTCGCGCCAGGCCTCGCGCACCTCCACACGGATGGACTGGCCGAGCTTGGCAACGGCCGTCTCCGCCCTGTCGGCCTCCCGCGCAGCCCTCAGGTACCGGCCCCGCGCCTGCCGGTTCAGAAGCGGCATGCTGAAGTTCACCCCCACCTCCCAGGTAAAGAAGTCCCCCGAAAACATGTTATCCAGTGCAGAGCCGTACCTGCGGTCCACCCCGTTCAAACCGGTGGAGCCGAAGATGTCCAGCTCCGGGAACTTCTGGTTTGCCAGAAAGTGCCGCTGTATCTGCGCATTATCCCGGGCAATGACCTCCTGCTTGTAATCACGCCTGTTCTGGAAGGCCGCTGAAACCGCATCCTCCAGGGCTGGAGGTTGCACGGGCTCCGGAGGAGAGCTCACGGGGAATATCTCCACCTCCCATTGCTCCAGGTTCATGCTCTCCCGGAGGCGGTCCTCCCGGTCGGCCACGAGCTTGCGGGCCTGGATGAGGTCGGCCTGCCTTTGGGCGAGCTCGGCTTCCGCCTGGTAGACCTCCACCGGGGGGAGGGACCCCGCCTCTATCTTCGCGCGGACCTCCTCCAGGGTTCTCCGGGCGAGCTTCAGGGAGAACTCCGAGACCTCGAGCTCCGACCGGGCGAAATAAAGCTCCCAGTAGGCCTCCACGGTCCCGGCAACCGCGTCCATGGCCGCCGCGTCCTCCCGGAGGCGGGAGGCCGCAACGTTGTTCCGGGCTCTGGCGACATCGCTTTCCTGCACCCGGGGGCCCCGGCCCTTCAAAAGCGGCTGCGTAAGGGTGAGGGTAAGGTCGGAGCTATAAAAAGGGTTGATGGTGAGAAATTCCAGGTTGCTCTTCACCCGCTCGCTCGACCAGTCGAGCTTGTACGTGGTGCCCAGCCTTATCTTGCCCCCAAACGAAAGCTCGCCCGTGAAATGGTCTTCCTTCGTGCCCGTCAGGAGCGAGGGGCTTTCCCTCTTGGCCGAGAGGTTGGAAAGGTTCAGCCCCACCGCCGGGTCAAAGGCGCCCTTCTCGGCCAGCAGGTCGGCCTCGGAGATGGGCACCGAATAGCGCTCGCTCTTGAGCGAGAGGTTCTTCTCGAGGGCCATATCCACGGCCTCCTCCAGGGTGAGCTCAAGCTTCTCCGCAGGCGAGGCCGGGGCAGGAAGGGCCAGAAGCATGAAAATGACCGCGCAGAGCGCACAGGAGAAGATGTCCCTGAGGGAAGGCTTCATCATGGCAGAGGAGGCCACCTCCGGCCGTCGCTTCATGAAGGGACATGATAGCAAAAAGGCCGCGGAAGGGCAATAGGACGCATCCGGCACGGGTCTGCCCGGCGGAAATTCCCAGGCCCCCGATGGTATAATGCTTCCCGGCGCGTCACGGGAAGCAAGGGGGCGCCGGGCGCTTTGCGCTGGCAACGGGCTTTCGGCATAGGGTATAATATGGTTTGTCCTCAGCCGCTTCGGCGGGTCGGTGGGCGTAGCTCAATTGGTCAGAGCACTGGACTGTGGCTCCAGGTGTTGGGGGTTCAAGTCCCCTCGCCCACCCCATAGAGCATCCTGGAAGGAAGCGCCTGTAGCTCAGTGGATAGAGCACCGGCCTCCGGAGCCGGGTGTCAGAGGTTCGAATCCTCTCAGGCGCGCCACTTTCTTCGGGGATGCCCGGGTTTCGGCCGATGAGATTGCAAAGGTGCCGGAAACTGTTTTAGTATTAAAGCGTTGGGCCGTTAGCTCAGCTGGTAGAGCAGCTGACTCTTAATCAGCGGGTCCGGGGTTCGAATCCCCGACGGCCCCCCAGAAAAATCAAGGGGTTACGGGGCACGAACCGTAACCCCTTTTCTTCGGTAACCGTCTTGGTAACCGCTTTTATGGTCCAATTCCGAACCCGGGTGGGGTCGCACATCTCAGGAAAACGGTGAGCGTCCTTTGGCCGAGGCATCCCTGGCGGCGGCAATGCTCACTTCAGCCATGACAAAAGGCGTACCCCGAGGCGCCTTCAAGCAATGAACGATTATCTCCAGTTGCGACTTACACCTACGAAGCCACAGGTATTGGAAGTCGCAACTTTCGAAGATTTCATCCAGAAGGTCGCATACCCCGGGGTTTACAGTCTGTGCGAAGTACCGCCAAAAGTCTCCAAAATGAATTATTGGGTTGCGCTTCCCTCTACTCAACGTGGGCTCTCAGAGGACTCTGGCGAAACTCAGCAATACGTAATATAATTACGTTATGGCATCCTCATCCTTCGCCGAGGGGAGGTAGCGGATGAGCGACACCGAATTGAATTTCCAGGATATCTACAGCACCTTTCATCCCAAGATGCTCCATTACCTGACACGACTGGTGGGAGAGCGCGAGGCCGAAGACCTCACGCAGGAAGTCTTCATGAAGGTTAATCAGGCATTGGAAGGATTTCGGGGCGAGTCGTCCTTTTCCACGTGGATCTACCGAATCGCGACCAATGCCGCCCTGGATAGACAGCGCAGTCCGTCCTTTCAGAGAACCGTCCGGGACCGTTCAACCGAAGAAAGAGCAGCCGAGACGGCGGATATGGATGTATGGACGGGGCAAAAGATGATTTCCTTTGACCGGCAGCTTATACGGACGGAAATGAACGAGTGCATTCGGGACTTTATTTTCCGGCTCCCGGCGGACTACAGGACCGTCGTCATACTCAAAGAGATCGAGGGCTTCAAAAACCGCGAGGTTGCCGAAATCCTCGGAGTCAGTCTCGATACCGTGAAGATACGGCTGCATCGCGCGAGGGCACGACTGAAGAGAGAGTTCGAGGCCCACTGCAGCTTCTACCGTGACGAGCGGAACGTATTTTCCTGCGACCTCAAGACCGCCCTCAGAGATTTCAAGGAATCCACCTGAGCCTGTATCCTTTTCGCCCCTTGCCCCGTCTACAGGGAAAAGGAGGTGATTGGGATGTTCGGCTCGGCGTTCTACGGTTTCTCCCTTTGGTGGATATTCCCCATCATCATGGTCGTTTTCTGCATCTTCATGATGCGGGGCCGCATGGGCTGTATGATGGGCGGGCGCGATACCCATGACGCAGACAGCAGGGGCATGGAGGCTTCGGATTCGGCAATGGACGTGCTCGACAAGCGGTACGCCCTGGGGGAGATAAACAAGGAGGAGTACGAAGACAGAAAAAGGACCTTAACCGGGCACAGCTGATTTCATACGTCGAGGTCGGTTGAATCAAACGAGTGGGAGGCATTGAAATGCATTGTGGAGAGAAGACACGGAAGGAAGATAAGGCAAAGGATGCCGGCTTCGGGTGCAACCCCGGGGACTTCAAGACGATGTTTGAGAAAATGGGCACGTGTTGTGCTGCCCCGGGGGGTTCCCCCGATTGCTTATCCATGATGAGGCGCATGATGGAAGCCATGCAAAAGCAATCCTGTTGCGAGCCCGAAGCGGAAAAAACTGAATAACATCGGAGGGTGCGATGGAAAAGTCAAACACCGTGTATACCCTTGAGGTTACAAGGACCGAAAGGACCTGCCCCGTGGGGGAGAAGGTCGGAAACAGAAATCTTGAGGAGGGGAAAATTCCCGTCCTCTCCTGCGAGGGAGCGTGCATACGGGGAGAAATCGCCCGTCTCGCGGCAAACCTCGTGGCAAAGGAAGAGCCCTACCGCCGTGGCTGTCACGGGGAATTGTTTGCGGTGCCCCATTCGGCCTTGGCCCGCTGGGTGAAGAACTCAGGGAAAGTCGTCCTCATCGACGGCTGCTTCCTGGGCTGCCACGGCAGAATTCTCGAAAATCTGCTCGGCAAGGAGAATCTGGTCAGGCTCGATGCCCTTTCCTTCTACAGAAAGTACACCGACCGTTTTGATATCGACTCTGTCCCTGAGGAAGAACGCAACGCGACGGCGCGGAAGGTGGCGGACATGGTCCTGGCTGAGTTGAAAGAGCAGGGGTGCAACGAGGCAAGGCCCTGCATCAGGGCCGAGTGCGGGGCCGCCCCCCAGACGGAGGGCGCCTGTAATTAGTAGCCTGACCCGCTGTGCACTAAGGCGGGTGTTCGTGCACAGCGGGTTCACAAATATCGGTTCAAGGTCTGCGCTGGAAACCTTGTCGCGCTTGCTCTTGTAATCCGCATCTATGAGCAAAATGCGGTTTTGCGGAGTCGGAGGGGAACTACGTAGTTATCGGAAGACGAACCTGATGCAACCTCCAGGAAGTAGTTGTCATTCCCCCATAAGGTAATCTTCGTACATATCTATGTCTATTGAGTCTGTGTACACAGGCTCGTCTTTGCCGTTCCAGAGCAACAGGCACCAGTAGCGGCATTCCTTGTCCACGGAATATCTCTTATCGTCCACCGTTATGAACTCGTGGTGCTCCTCTGTCGTAAAGCAGAAGGGAATGTCCCTTTTACTCAGGAACTCCGTCGCCCGCCAGTCGTACCACATGATGTCGTCAGCTATGGTATCGAAGTCCTCCTCGCCGCGCTCCTTCTTCAAGGCCTCTCTCTCTTCGTCCGTCGGCTCGATGAATATGGCGACCGGACCTTCATGAACCGTGGCGTACTTCTTAACCTCCTGCGCATCCGCCACGTTTGACGCCCCCATGCCCATGCATAGCAAAGCCAAAGTAAATGCCGTGATAAGGAAAAACTTATACATTACTGGATGTAATCTATATTTCCTGATGACTAATGTCAACCGTTTGTTACTGGAAGTAATTTGTGAAATACATATCAACGCCATCGCAATGATTTCAATTACGGGCTGCCGCACTGACTGACGATGAACGCTCCCATCCAGGCTCCTCCACCGCCCAGACACTGGCCGCCTGAAGCGTCAGAGCCAGAGGAAACGCGCTCGCGTTGCGGGTCAGTAACTCATTTGTCCGCGTTCGTCCCGCCTTCCCCTACCCACCTGCCCGGTGCCAGGTATCTCCATGCCGTCCAGACAAGGACGATGCCGAACAAGGACCGGAGCGCATTTTCCGGGAACAAATGCGCGAACGTGCCTCCCAGAAAAGACCCGGCAATCACGCCCGTGACAAGCTGGCCTATTAACCTCGCTTTCACATTCCCCAGCCGAAAGTGCGCAAGCACGACGACCCTGTACCGCAGGGCCGGGGCGAAAGCCGCGCTCCAGAGATGGGGTTTCAGGAGCATGAAAATGGCAACGAATAGAAGAAACGCGCCGAAGAACCTCTTCAGTAATTGCTCGGGCAGCGCATGAGCAACCCTGGCTCCGAAATAAGCGGTCACCACTGAGGTGGCGGCAAGCAGCAAAAAGGCCGCAATATCGAGGGAGCCCTTCAGGGCATAGGAGAGCGCGCCGGAGAGGCCGATGAAAACCAGAACGGCCAGGCTCGTGCCGTGGGCAACATGCTGGCGGACCCTCATGAACCTGACCATCAGGGGAATCATTATGAACCCCCCGCCTATGCCCAGCAAACCGCCGAACAGACCCGCCCCAAGGCCAATCAACAATCCCAATCGAACCTCTTCAGAACGCCGGTAGAGTCGGCCACCCGCCGCAGCCTATATTATCAGCCCCTTGGGCGGAGAAGCATTCAGGATGACGTTGAAAAGAATGTAAAGCACCGAAACGAAAGCGGCGGCCACGAACGCCCGGCTCAGGACGGGACTCAGGAAGTCCTTTTTCCTGAACATCCTGAACATGAGGACGGTGATGAAAATGAAGTAAAAAACGAACGAACTGAAGTAAAAGCCCAGAGAGGTAAGGGCGACGAAATACAGGACGACCAGGGTGATGGCGCCGATTATCCGGGCCATGGGCAAGGGGGGCTCACTCTCTTCCTCTTCTTTCCCTTTCAGCAGGGAATACAAGGATTGAAGCAGTGCGACGGCCGCAAGGCCCGCCATTATGAGAAGGGTGGCTGCGGGAAATATGGCCGAAAGGGGGTCCCTGACGTTCAAACCGTAAAAATAGACCAGCAGGGAAAACGCCAGGACGACGCACGAAACGTGCAGGTCCCTCACGGTTCTGCCCTTCCGCACCCTGCCCTTTATCATCCCCTGAACGCCGAACAGCAGGGACGCAACGCACAAGAGTATGATGACCACGTTTATCCATCCGGTGAAGAAATACTTCAGCATGCCCTCTCCGGCACGAGCTATCAGCATGCTTTTGAGGAAGGCGTTCTCGGCTATCCTTCCCAGTATCAGCCCCATCACCACCGGTGCGGCGGAAAATCCCACCCTGCCTCCCAGATACATCAGGAACCCCACCGCGAACATGATCAGGACTTCGTTGAAATTGTTGTTCACGCTGTATGTGCCGAAGACAGCCAGGACGATGATGGAGGCGGCCATGTACATGTCGTCGACCTTCATTATCCAGCCGGAATACCGCGAAAGCCCCAAGCCGAAGACGAGCATGACGAATTGCGCCAGAAGAAGGCTGCCTATGAATGAATGCACGATATTTCCGTGCAGGCGGAAAAGGTCCGGCCCCGGAAATATTCCGTGGATGAGCAGGCCGCCGAGAAGGACGGCCGCCGTCGGGCTGCCCGGGATGCTCAGGGTCAGAAGCGGCACCAGCGACGGGCCCACCATGGCATTGTTGGCGCTCTCTGCGGCCGCCACGCCCTCTGCTATGCCCGTGCCGTACTTTTCGGGGTTGCGGGAGTACTTTTTGACCTGGTCATAAGAGACTATTCCGGCGACCTGCCCGCCCACGCCGGGAATGAGCCCGATGACCGACCCGATGACCGCACCCATGCCCTGAACCCGGAACATCCCGGCGGTTTTCCGGAACGTTCTCCACAGGCCGCCCTTCTCGTCCTCCACGCGCACGCCGGACCTTTCCGTGCCGAAGTTCTCGATGAGCGTAAATACCTGCGGGATGGCGAAGAGGCCGATGAGCGCGGGGATTATGTTTATTCCACCCGCCAGGGCGTCGTGGAAGACGAACCGGAATTCCCCGGTCGTCGGGTTCGGCCCTATCGTGCTGAGCCACACGCCGAAGGCCGCGGCAACGAGGGACTTGACCACGCTGCCCGAGCCCAGCCCGGCCACCACCGTCATGCCGAGGATGGCGGTCCAGAAAATCTCCACCGACCGGAACCTCAAAGCGAATTCCGCCAGGGGAAACGTAAGGAGTATCATGACGGCCATGCCGAAGATGCCGCCCATGAAGGAGCTTATGAAACAGGTGTACAGGGCGGACCTGGCCTTCCCGGCTTTGGCCATGGGGTAGCCGTCCAGCATGGTTGCGATATTGGCGGGGGCTCCCGGCACATTAATGAGGATGGCCGATATCGCACCGCCCGCAACCGATGCCATGTACACGGCGCCGAGCAGGATGAGGCCGCTGAGGGGGTTCATGTAGAAAGTAAAAGGCACGAGCAGGGCGACCGCCAGAGTGGGGCTGATGCCGGGCAGCGCACCCAGTACAAGGCCTCCCAGCACCCCGGCCAGGAGGATCACCATGTTATAGAAGGTGAAGACGTTGGACAGGTTGCCTAAGACACCCGTTATCCCCTCGAGCATATGACTGCCCTTCCCCCATGAAACGGGAGGAGAGCGCGCCGGAAGCTCGCTCTCCCTCCCGCTCGTTCGCTATATTAGTCTGCGCGCAGGCCCTTCAGGACCACTGTCAGCGTGTCCTGGACCCTCTGCCACTCCTTTCTCAGGTCGTCGCGCCCCATCACCTTGAGGCCGCAGCCGGTCTGCTTCATCTTGCTCTGGATCTTCTTGTCGTTGAACATCTTGACAAAATCGGTGGAAAGTTTTTCCAGAAGCTCCGGCGGGGTGCCCTTGGGCGCCGCTATGCCCCGGCGGTTGTTGCTGGTGTCGTCGACGTTAAATCCCAGTTCCAGGAAAGTGGGCGTATCCGGCAGGAAGGAGTCTCTCTCCAGGTCCGCTACCGCCAGGATTTTCAGCCTGTCCCTGCTTCTGTACGCGTCGGAAAGATTGTTGAAGCCCGCCTTGACCTCGCCGCTGATGACCCCGAGCAGGGCCGGCGCCCCGCCCTTGTAAGGCACGTAACGAGCCTTCATCCCGGTCGCCTTCTCAAGCTGAAGGAGGGCTATGTGGTGGCCGACGTACAGGCCGGCGCCCGATACGGTGAGCTTGCCGGGGTTCTTCTTGGCATAGTCCACCAGGTCGGACACCGAGTTGAACGGGCTGTCCTTGGGCACGACCAGAACGGCGGGGTCGGTCCCCCAGTTGGCCACCGGCTCCATGTTGTTGATGTTGTACTTCGCCTTTTTCGGGTACACGATGGACTGGGCGATGAAGTGCGGTATGTTATAGGCCACCAGCTCATACCCGTCGTCCTTGGCGGAGGTGACGAACCAGTTCCAGCCGACCATGCCCCCGCCGCCGGGCTTGTTTATCACCACTATGGGCTGGCCCAGGTAATCCTGCGCCTTCATGGTGACTATCCGGGCCTGAAAATCCGTGGCCCCGCCCGGAGAGTACGAAACGTACAGCTTCACCGGTTCGTCCGGGTACTGTCCGGCCAACGCCGGAGCAGCGAGCCCGAACACGAGCAACACCGCGAGCACGACCTGCCCGATTCCCACTATCCTGGTTCTCATGTTGCCTCCCTCGGTTTCCCTTTCAGTTCATACGAAGAAAGGTTCTCTTTCTCAATCCTCCTCGTCCCTCCCCTGCACACTGCATGCCCCGCAGCTGCCGCCGCTGCGGACCTCCTCCCGCATGACCCTGCGCAGGACCTTGCCCTGGGGGCTTATGGGCAGGGAATCCCTGAACTCCATGACCCTGGGCACCTTGTACCTGGCCATTTTGCTCTTGCAAAACTCCACGAGTTCCCCGACGGTAACCCCGTCGTTGCCCGGCACCACGAAGGCCTTGACGATTTCCCCGTAGTAGTCGTCCTGCACGCCGATTACCGTTACCAGTTTCACGCCGGGATGGGCGTAGAGCACTTCTTCGACCTCGCGAGGCCATACCTTGTATCCGCCGCAATTTATCATGTCCTTCATCCTGTCGACGATGTAGAAGTACCCGTCCTCGTCCATCCGCGCCACGTCCCCCGTATGAAACCATCCGCCGGCCATGGCCTTGCTCGTGGCCTTGGGCTTGTTCCAGTATCCCTTCATCACCTGGGGGCCCCGTATGACGAGCTCCCCCTCGCAGCACGCCGGCAGGTCCTCCCCGGTCTGCGGGTCCACTATCTTGCAGTCCGTATCGGGCAGCGGGATGCCTATGGAGCCCGGTACCGGCCTGTCCAGCGGGTTGGCGTGCGTCAGCGGGCTGGTCTCCGTCAGCCCGTAGCCTTCCACCAGGACCTCCTTGCCCACCCTGCCGTCAAACGCCTCTTTGACGGCTACCGGCAAGGGGGCGGCGTTGGTGCGGCAGGCGCGGAGCGAGGACAGGTCACACACGGAGGCCTCAGGGTCGTTCAAAATGGCTATGTACATGGTGGGCACGCCGAAGAAGCGGGTAGCCCTGTACTTCTCTATGCTCCTGGCCACGGAGGCCGCCTTGAACCTCTTCATCACGACGAGCGTGGCCCCCGAAAACAGTGGAACGTTCATCACCCCGCTCATGCCGCCGCTGTGGGACATGGGGATTGTGCATATGGTCGTCTCCCGCCCTTCCCGGAACCGGTACCACCGGGCAAACTGTATCGTGTTGGCGACTATGTTGCGATGGGTCAGCATGGCCCCTTTGGGCTCCCCCGTCGTCCCGCCCGTGTAGAGCAGGACCGCCATGTCTTTGGCGGGATTCACCTCGACTTCCGGCAGGGGCTTGTCCACCTGAAGGAGGTCGTCGAAGTGAAGGACCCCTCTGGGAGGCTTTGCCCTGTGCCTCTCTCCCGTGGGGGCGAAGATGACCCTCATGCCGCGCCTGCCCGCGGCACTCAGGGCGAGCTCCGCCATGCTTTCGGCGGCGATGAGCACACTGGCGGCGGAGTCCCTGAGCTGGTAATCGAGCTCCTTTTCCTGGGCCATGATGTTGCACGGGGTTATCGCCGCCCCAGCAAGCCAGGCTGCGTTATAACTGGTGATTATAGCGGGGGAGTTGGGCAGGAGGGTGGCAACCCTGTTTCCCTTGCCGACCCCCAACTCCCTGAGCCCCGCGGCCAGGGCCCGTGCCCTTCTGAAAAGTTCCCCGTAGGTGACCCGTTCCAGCTCCTCGAGGCTTTCGTGGTCGAGGAATATGACGGCGGTCCTGTCGGCGAATTTCTTCAGATTGCGCTCGAGGAGCCAACCGGCCGGCACTCTCGGGTATCTGAACCTCCTGGAGAGATGGCCCGGCCACACCTTGTACCAGGGGTGGTCTGCCCCTTTTACGCCTTTGGTCATTGCACCTCGCTTCCCCTTTTGTTTTACTTCTTTTTGGCCGTCTCAAGCAACGTCATGCCTATCATGAAGGCTTCCCTGTTCTGGTCCTGGAATTTCGGGATGACCTGGAAAATGCTCTCCAGGACCGTCTGCGGGTCGAGCACCTCGACCGTGCTGGCCAGAACGCCGAGCATCACAGTGTTGGCGAATACCGGCCGGCCGAACCTCTCCACGGAGATGTCCTTGGCCGGCACGGCGTGCTGAACGCAGCCCAGGCTTTCGTCCACGGCAACGAAAGCCGGGTCGTAGATTATCATTCCATCCCTCATAAGGTGCTTGAAGGTGTTGTAGGCAGCCAGGGAGAGCGCGACGAAGACATCCGGGGATTCCACAATGGGGCTGTCGATCGTCTCGGTGGAGATGACGACCTGGCTGCGCACGTATCCTCCCCTCATCTCGGTCCCATGGCTCTTGAGCATCGTGACTCTGTAGCCCTGCCTGACGGCGGCCTCGCCCAGAATCTGGCCGAGCCTTACCACGCCCTGCCCGCCGAAGCCGCTGGCCAGGATTTCCGTCCTCGTTTTCATACCGCGGCAGCCCTCCTGATTTTCTCTACGTTCTTCAATATGTCTTCGGAGAATTCCGGCCTGCTGTTGCTGGCGTCGTGATAGACCCCCGTGGCCCAGAGCGTATCCTCGCCGGCCTTTTCCAGGGGAGCGCTCCTCTCACGTATCCAGTTGTAAATGCTGAGGGCGTCCCTGGTCCCCAGCTCCCGGCTTCCGAAGTTCGTGGGGCACGGGTATATCATATGGACCAGCGAGAGTCCCTTGTTCTGTATCGCCTTCTTGATGCTGCCCGTGGCGCGGGAGCCGTCCATCGACACGTGCCGGGCCAGGAAGGTGGCGCCGGCGTGCTGGAGCACACCCAGGACGTCCATGCCCTCCCGAACCAGGTTCTGCTCATACATCCCGTAGGGGCTGCTGTCCGTCCTGGTCCCCAGGGGCGTGGTCCAGCCGTACTGTCCTCCGGTGGACATGTAGCCCAGGTTGTCGTTGACAACCACCGTCAGGTCGGCGTTGGAGCGTGCGGCATGAATGAGGTGCAGCAGGCCGATGCCGAAGGCGTCCCCGTCCCCAACGGTAAGGATTATCTTCTTCTCCGGGGGCAGCGCCAGCCTGAGCCCCCGGGCAATGGCATATACGCGGCCGTGCGTTCCGGCGAAGCCGTCCCCTTTCCACATGCCGAAGGTCTGCCGTCCGGCGCATCCTATGGACGTGCCCCAGACGACGTCCTCGACCTCGAGGCCCAGCTCGTATACGGCCTGGAGCACGGCCTTATGGTTTATTCCCAGGCCGCAGCCGGTGCAGGCGGTGCTGGGCGTCTTGCGGAACCTCAGATACTTGTTTGCCAGATAGTCCATTTTACCAGGCCTCCATCTTCCAGCCCTGGCGCTCCAGGGCCTTGCCTTGGAGAATCTTCGTGAACGTCTCCAGCAGGTCGGCAATGGAGGGCAGGTCGCCGCAGATGCCTGTGAAATGCACCTCCGCGTCCTTCGGCGCCGCCCTCTGCACTTCCCTGACCAGCTGGCCGTCCCAGTTCAGCTCCACGCACAGGTACTTCCTCGGGGTGGAGAACAGCTCGTCGGGGAAAGGCCAGATATGCCTGAGCCTCAGCGCTCCGACGTTCAGCCCCTCCGCCCTGGCCTTCTTGACCGCCGTATTGACCACCCGGGACGGCGTGCCGAAGGAGACGACAACCAAGTCGGGGTCGTCATCCATATGCGTCTTTTCATAGAGGTCCTCCACCAGGTCCCTGTGGTTTCTCACCTTGTAAATCAGGCGGTAGGCGTGCTTGTGGTGGGCCTCTACTTCTTCGATATCGTAGCCCTCCTCGGTCGGCGTCCAGTCGGAGCAGAGCGCCCCGGTGTTCTTGCCCAGGACGACCGGAGGAATGTCGATTTCGTCAGTGGGGGGATAGAAAACCGGCCCGTTGTTGACCCTCCGCGGGTACACCTCAAACCCCATCTCCTTCATCTCGCCTTCGTTTTCCGGAACCGAAATGTCCTCGAAGCCGTCCGTGATGAGCTGGTCCGCGAGGATGGTGACCGGGGTCCTGAACCGCTCGGCCAGGTAGAAGGCCTTCACGGTCATGTACATCGTCTCCTGGGCCGAATTGGGGGCCAGCACTATGGTCTCGAAATTGCCCCCCTGGGTAGGGTACCGGGTGAGGTAGAACTCGCCCTGGCCGGGCGCTCCCGTGATTCCGCTCACCGGGCCCACGCGCCCGGAGTTGACCACGACAAGGGGGATTTCACAGCCGATGGCCCACCCGTAGGGGTCGGCGTACAGAATATAGCCGGGCCCCGAGGTAGCGGTCATGGCCTTGTACCCGCCCAGGGCGGCCCCTATGCACAGGTGCATGGCCGCGCATTCGTCCTCTCCCTGTATGAAAATACCGCCCTCCTGAGGCAGCCTCAAAGACATCGCCTCGGCCAGCTCGGTCGCCGGAGTGATGGGATAGCCGGCAAAGAAGCGGCAGCCGGCAAGTATCGCCCCTTCCGTAATCGCAAAGTTTCCCGTCTCCAGATATCGTTTCATCCGCTGTTGGCTCCTTTAACCTCGATGCAGAAATCCGGGCAGGTGTAAAAACACTTCATGCACCCGACACAGTTCTGCGGATTGACGACCTTGAACGGCCGGTATCCTTTCTTGTTGAACTCGCTGCCCGCCTCAAAGACCCCCATCCGGCATACGGCCCGGCAGTAGCCGCATTCCTTGCAGGCCTCGGGGTCCAGCAGGACCTCGAATTCCCTCCGGTCGCACGAAAGGCACCGCCTGGCCTCCTCGCGGGCCACATAGTCCTTGAGCGTCTGTTCCACAACCTCGAAACCGCTCGTCCGGCTGCCGGCGGGCAGGTTCATAAGCCGCACGGCCTCGGACGCCGATGCCGGCTCCGGGGCCTCCTCTTGCTCCGGGGAGGCCAGCGGAAAATGGACGTCGCCGTTTCCGCCGAGGTACGCATCCATTGAAGAAGCCGCCCGGCGGCCCGTGGCTATGGCCTCTATGATGGACGACGGTCCGCTCACCGCGTCCCCTCCGGCGAAGACGCCCTCCTCGTCCGTGGAAAGGTCCTCTCCGGCCAGTATGAAGCCCCTCTCGTCGAGCTTGACGCCGATTCTTCCGGGAGCAAGCTCCTGCCCCACGGCGACGACCACGGTGTCAAAGGTCTCGCTGCTCTCATGGCCGGGCTTGCAGACGGGCCTTGCCCGTCCGGACGAATCCGGCGGCCCCAGCTCCATGCAGTCGAAGACCACCTTCAGTTTTGTGTCCTGCTTCTCTATCCTGCCGGGCGCGACGAGGAAGTTCAGCTCCACCCCTTCCTCCCGAGCGGCCTCCACCTCCTCCGGGCTCGCGGGCATCTCCTTCTCGCCCCGGCGGTAATATATCTTCACCTTTTCCGCTCCGAGCCTCAGTGCACTCCGTGCCGCGTCAATCGCGGCGTTGCCCCCGCCGATAACACAGACGCTTCTTCCGACTGAAGCAGGCGAGCCACTGCTTACCCTCTCCAGAAAGGAAAGGGCGTCCATGACGCCTTCCCTCTCTTCTCCCGGAACCCCGGCCCTGCTGCCCTTCTGGGCGCCGCAGGCAAGGTAGACGGCATCAAAGCCGCCCTTCCTGAGATCCGAAACGGATTCGATGGTGACGTCCGTCAATATTTTCACTCCCAGGGACCGGATGGTCTCGATTTCGTCATCCAGTGTCTCCCGCGGCAGCCTGTAGCGGGGTATGGCCCACCGCATCATGCCGCCCGGTTCGCTCCTGCTTTCAAAGACCGTCACGTCGTGCCCCTTGAGGGCAAGGAAATAAGCGGCCGTGAGCCCGCTTGGCCCCGCCCCCACCACGGCGACCTTCCTGCCGGTGGGTTTTTCCGTCCGAAGGCCGTCGCGCCAGCTTTGCCCTCCCCTTTCGGCAGCCACCCTTTTCAAGGCACGTATTGCCAGCCGCTCGTCAAATTGCCCCCTGCCGCAGAAACTCTCACAGGGCGCAAAACAGGCGTACCCGCATACGGATGGAAAGGGTATGGACTCCCGGATGACGGCAAGGGATTCGGCGTAGTCGCCGGAGGCGATTGCCCGTATGTAGCGCGGGACGTCCACGTGGACCGGACAGGCCCTCTGGCATCCCGCCATCCTCTTGACAATGGTACTGCACGCGCTGCTTCGCATGCACCAACCTCCCATGAATTTTAATACCATCCATAAGGCAAGTTGCATGCCAACAACCGGAAAAACCATCCAGCTCCGAGAAAGACCTTGATAACACAAGAAACATTTGCTTCTGCCCGGGGGTGAGAGTTACCCAATCCCTTCCCGAAAGCTGTATTGATTCCGGACATGTCTGGATTTCACCCGGACAGATATGCTTAAATAATTTCAGGGAGGGTAATCACCGTGTCTCACCGCTCGACTTCCGTACATATTCCCGAAGTCATCCTGGACAGCCTGCCCAGCGGGATAATTTTCTGCGATACCGAGTGCAACATCCTTTATATAAATCCTACCTATGCCGAATACCTGGGAGTCAGGCGGGAAGAAGTAATCGGCAAACCCATTTACGATTTCATCCCGGGCTCCCGCATAGGCTCGGTCCTGGAGACGGCAGAACCGGAGCTCGGGTTCAAGTGCTCGGTGGGAGAGGGCAAGGACAAGAAGATTCTCGTCGTCAACAGGATTCCCGTCAAGAGTAAAGAGGGCGACCTCCTGGGCGTCATCTCCCAGTCCCTGTTCGGCGACATAGGCGAGCTCAAGGACCTCTCGGACCGCATAGCGCACCTTGAGAAAAAGGTAATGACGTACCGGGAGAAGATGAAGAGCGCCTTCTCTTCCAAATACTCGCTGGACGATATCAAGGGCGGAAGCGCCGCCATCCTGGAGGCAAAGGAGCTTCTGTCGCGGTACGCCCGGACGGATTCGCCGGTGCTCATGCTGGGGGATACGGGGACCGGCAAGGAGCTTTTCGCCCATTCCCTGCACGGCGAGAGCAGCCGCTCCTGGGGCCCTTTTGTCAGCATCAACTGCGCGTCCATCCCGCGGGACTTGTTCGAGTCCGAGCTGTTCGGATACGCCCCCGGCGCCTTTACCGGGGCGCAGAAGGACGGCAAGATGGGAAAGGTGGAGCTGGCGGACAAGGGTACTCTGTTCCTCGATGAAATCGGCGACATGCCGCTTCACGCCCAGGGAAAGCTCCTTCGGGTGCTCGAGGAAAAGATGGTCTATCGCCTGGGGGGCAACCTTCCGAAAAAAGTGACTTTCCGCCTCCTGGCGGCTACGAACCGCGACCTGAAATCCCTTATCGAAGAAGGCGGTTTCAGGGAGGACCTGTATTACCGGCTGAGCGCGATGGTCATACGCCTGCCCTCTTTGAGCGAGCGGAGAGAGGATATCCCAGTCCTGGCCCGCCATATGCTGGAGTGCATCGGCCGGCCCGAGGTGGCCTGCTCTGAACGGGTCCTTGACCTGCTTTCCTCCTACAGATGGCCGGGGAACATCAGGGAGCTGAAGAACGTTCTGGAACGGGGCGCAAGCCTTTGCAGCAACAACATCATCGACCTAGACGACCTGCCCCCCGAAATCCGCCGGGCAAGCGCGCCGGAGCCCCCGGGCAAGCCGGACTCCGTATCCACCCTTTCCGAGCACGAAAAGGACCTCATAGCGGCGGCCCTGAGCGAAAACGGCTGGAACATGGCCAGGACCGCTAAACGGCTCGGCATATCACGTTCCACGCTTTACGAGAAGACGAACAAGTTCGGCATTTCCCGTCCGGCGAAAAAGCCCTAACTCCGCATCAAATACCGGGCGAGCTCCCGCCCGAACGCACGATAGAAACCCTGCGTGAAGTGAACTCCGTCGCTGTATTTTTCCCCTCCGTCATACCCCAGGGCAAAGGAATGGAAATCGTGAACAGCCACGCCTTCGGAAAGGGCGACCTCGCGGATGATGGAATTGTACAGCGCTATGCGGTTGTTGCAGTCGGGGTCCACATCCAAGACCTCCCCGGTTACGGGGGGCAGGTTGGACAGGATGATTTTGCAATCCGTCCTGCGGCGGATATCTCTTATTATGCTCTTCAGGTTTGCCCTGAATTGCTCCGGCTTGACATACGGCTCGTCGTCGACATCAAGAAGAAGGTCTCTGAGCCCGGCGTAGAGGTGGATAATGTCCTGGCCCTCCACCGGCCACGCGGAAATACTCAGCAGCATTTCGTCCGTGCGTCCCGCGTCGTGGGGAAGCTTGGCAACCCGGGCCCTCCCCTCGAGAAAACGGCTTACAAAAGGAAAGAAAAGCCTCGTATGCGAGCTGCCCACAAGCAGTATCTTCTTTGTCGGCCTGCCCAGCATGACTTTAATTCTACACAACTGCCGCAAAAGCCGAAAGCCTGATTGCCGCGGTGCCCCGAACGGACGGCGCCTTCGTTTGCCGCCCGCACCAGCACACGGACCGCCGGGCTCGGACGCACGGAAGAACGCTCTCCCTCCGGTTGCCTCACCTCGCCTCCGGGACGTCGCCGCAATGACGCGGATGCGCGTGGTACAGGGGACGGAGCTTTTTCAGCATGACCGTGCCCGTGCAGGTGTAAAAGAGGATTTTTCTGCCTACCATGCCCCCCACATCGGCACCGGCCACGTGTATCCCTTCGGAGTTCAGAATCTCTTGTGCCAAGGAAATGTTGCGCTCCCCGACATTGGTCAGAAGGGTGTTATGCATGATGAGCGAGGAGCCCCCGAAAACCTTGGCCACGAGGGAGCTCTTTTTTGACCCCAGCGAGAGCATCTTCCCTATGAGCTTTTCTACGGCCACGTCTCCGTAGCGGGGCGTGGCCAGGCCTTCCCCGTTCCAATAAGGGACCAGGAAGTGGTTTATTCCTCCCAGGCGCAGATAGGGGTCCCACAGGCAGATGGACACGCACGAACCCAGGAGGGTCGTCACCACTGTGGGTTCCAGCGAACAATAAAGCATTCCGGCGTGAAGAAAGAATGTTTTCTCTTTTCCCAACCCGCAGGGTTCGGAGAGAAAACCGGGTGAATTCTGTCCCTTCATAGCTCCTGCTCCATAGCGTCGTCGTCGAATATGAACATGTTTCCTCCCATCGCCACCATCCGCGCCGTGGACAACCGCGAGGCCTCCGGAATCCTGACCTCAAAAACGCTGCCCTCGGGCGCATTTTTCCGGTACGTGATGGAGCCGACCATGAGCTCCACCAGCGCTTTTGTCACGGAAAGCCCCAGGCCCTGCCCCCGGAACGAACGCTTCGTGCTCGCATCCCGCCGGGAGAACCTGTCGAAAATGGTCTCCCGGCAGGTGGAGTCTACCCCCACGCCCACATCCTTCACCTCGATGGTGAGAAGGCCGTCCTCGTTGCCCAGGGTTACGTCGATAGAGCCGCCCGGCAGGCTGAACTTCACGGCGTTGGAGAGGAGATTCGTCATGACAAGCTCGAGCTTGCCGCCGTCTCCCATGAAAAGGGCTTCTCCGGAGCCAGGCTTCACGGGACCGGTTATGCCTACATCGAGATTCTTCTCCCTCACTTTGTGCTCCAGCGAAGCGAGCACGTCATCCAGGAGGACGCGGATATCCACTTTGGCCACCTCCCGCCTTACCTCGCCGGCCTCCAGTTCGGCCGCCGCAAAGACGTTGCGGAGTTGGAAGTGGAAATCAAAGGCCTCTTCATAAATGAGTGCGGCCGTCCGCTGAACTTTCTCCGGGTCGTCACTGTGCGCGGCCAGGCGTCGAGCCAGCCCCATGATGGAGTACAGGGGGCTGCCCATCTCATTTCTGATATTGGAGATGAAGGTGCTCTTCATCTCCTCGGACTCCTTCAGTTTCCTGTTCAGCCGCTCGAGCTTTTCGGTGAGAAGGCTCAGTTCCTCCAGGGCACGCTTGCTCTGTGAGAACCGCCCCTCGGGGTCCTGCCGAAGGTCATCATCGTTGCATTCCTTCACCGGCTTTCCTCCTTGAGATGTGACGGTTTCTCCGGTCTCTCGCATCCTCCGGTTCTTCTGCGGCACACGCACGCACGATCTCCTGCGCAATGCTTCCCAGGGGCAGGACGGCATCCACACCCCCTCTTTTCATGGCTTCATGGGGCATGCCGTAGACCACCGACGTGGCCTCGTCCTGGGCTATGGTGAAAGCCCCCGCCTCACTCAGTTCCTTCATTCCCCGGGCGCCGTCGTCGCCCATTCCGGTCATGATGACCCCCACGGCGTTTCCGCCGGCATAGAGGGCCGCCGAGCGGAAGAGCACATCCACGGAGGGACGGTGGCGGCAGACCAGGGGGCCGCCCCTGAGGGTGACGTAATGCCTGGAACCGCTCCTTTTCAGCAGGATATGACGGTTTCCCGGGGCGATGAGGGCCCGCCCCCGGATGACCGAATCTCCGTCGGCCGCCTCCTTCACCGAGAGGGCGCTCAGGGAGTCCAGGCGCCGGGCAAAAGCGGAGGTGAAGTGTTCGGGCATGTGCTGCACGATGACCATGCCGGGAGCATCCGGAGGCAGGGCGCAGAGGAGCGTGCGCAGGGCTTCGGTCCCCCCGGTGGAGGCCCCCACGACAACCACCCTCTCCGTGGTCTCGACCATGGCCCGGGAGGACCTCCGGAGCGTCCGGGGCATGATGACGTCGGCCGTGTGCTTGGGCGGCACAGCCACGGGGGCGCTGGGCTGGGCTCTCTGCAGCTTGGCCGCCGAGGCCGCCCTGACGGCGTCGCAGATGCGAATCCTGGACTCCTCCAAGTATTCCTTGGCCCCCAGGCGGGGCTTTGTGATGATATCCACGGCACCGTACTCCAGCGCCCTGAGCGCGGTCTCGGAACCTTCTCCCGTGAGGCTTGAGCAGATGACCACGGGTATGGGATGCTGGCTCATCAGCCTGCCCAGAAACGTGATGCCGTCCATGCGCGGCATCTCCACGTCCAGCGTGATGACGTCGGGCGCCTGCCGCTGTATCTTCTGGGCTGCTATGAGAGGGTCCGGCGCCGTGCCCACGACCTCCAGTCCGGGGTCCGAAGATATGACGTCCGAGAGGGCGGCCCTGACCACCGCCGAGTCGTCTATGATGAGAACGCGGACTTTCTTCTTCATTCTCCTCCTTCGTGCTCCCGACGCCTCACGGGCGCTTCCTGTAGACCGTGGGCTCTTCCTGCTCCACGGGCACGGGAAGGCCGTTGAGGGTCTCGGAGTGTCCCACGAATATGTATCCACCGGGTTGCAGGTGGCGGCAGAACCGATTGATGAGCTTCTCCTGCTGTGGACGGTCGAAATAGATTATGACGTTCCTGCAAAATATGACGTCCATCTGCTCGGAAAGCTCGTAGTCCTCGGCCATGAAGTTGAGGCGCCTGACCAGGACCTTCTCCCTGAGCTCGCCAATCACACGGACGAGGCCCCTGTCGCGGTCCTTGCTCCTGAGGAAATATTTTCTTTTCAACTCTTCCGGTACGAACTCCAGTTTCCTTTCTTCATAGACGGCACGCCGGGCCTTCTCAAGCACGCGCGAAGAGAGGTCCGTAGCCAGGACCGAGAAATCGAACCCCCCGTTGTTCTCTTTGAACTCGTTGAGGACGATGGCCAGCGTATAGGGTTCCTCCCCGCTCGAACAGCCCGCGCTCCAGACCCTGAGGGACCTTTTCAGCTCCTTCTCCCGAATGAGGCGGGGCAGTGCCCTCTCGGTGAGATAACGGTAATGGGCAGGCTCCCGGAAGAAATCCGTCTTGTTCGTGGTCACCGTATCGAGCATGTGAACGAGCTCATCCCTCGTTCCCTCGGGGCTGAAGACATAGTCCACATATTCCCCGAAGGAGCGCATCCTGTGCACCTTCAGCCGCTTTTGAAGGCGGGCCTCGAGCATGGTGCGCTTGGCCGGGGGCATCTTGATTCCCGTCTCCTGCGTGATGAAGGACGAGAGGAGCCTGAATTCCCTGTCCCTGAGCCTCACGTGCAGGAGAAAGGGCTGTTCACCCCGTACCTCCCCGTGAGAGGGTCGGGGGTGAGAAGCGCCGGAGCGCTTCTCACCCTGGTCGTCAAGAGCCGATGAGAGCATCAGAATTTCTCGAACTCCTCGTCCAGGTCGTCCCGATTAAGGTCGAGCGTCACCCCCGAAGATTGAGCTGCAGCCGCCGGCTGTTCCTCCTTTTGTCTGCTGACTTCCCCCCTGTAAGGGCGTCTCGGGCCTTCCTCCGCCCGTTTCTCTCCGTTACCGCCCCCTCGAGCGCGCGGGGAAACGCGGTCGTCCATATCCACCTTGAAGTAGGAAATGGCGTCCTGGAGGCTTTCGGCCTGCCCGGCCAGCTCCTCCGACGTGGAGGCGATTTCCTCGGCGGCACTGGCGTTCTGCTGGGTCACCTGGTCCAGCTGCTGGATGGCCTTGTTTATCTGCCCGGCACCGGCGTTCTACGAGCTTCTCCAGCATCTGCCCGGCCCGCTCGGCCACGCTGACGCTGGAGCCGGAGAGCTGGCTGATTTCAGCCGCCGCCTGCTGGCTGCGCTCGGCGAGCTTCCGCACCTCGGCAGCCACAACCGCGAAGCCCTTGCCGTGCTCGCCCGCCCGGGCCGCTTCTATGGCCGCGTTCAGCGCAAGCAGGTTCGTCTGGCGGGCTATCTCCTCGATGATGGATATCTTCTCCGCTATCTGCTTCATGGCATGCACCGCGTCGGTGACGGCCTGCCCGCTGTCCTTTGCGTCCTCAGCGGCCTTCAGAGCGATTTTCTCGGTCTCCTGCGCATTGTCCGCATTCTGACCGATGTTGGCGGCCATCTCCTCCATGGAGGAGGATGCTTCCTCCGCGGCCGCCGCCTGCTCCGTGGCTCCCTGGGACAGCCCCTGGGAACTGCTGCTGAGCTGCTGGCTCCCGGAGGCCACATTCTGCGCGGCACCCTTGACGTTGCCCACGACGGAGCGCAGCTGTTTGACCATGATCTGAAGCGACTTGCCCAGGACGTCCTTCTCCGAGAGGGTTTTCACTTCGGCCCTCAGGTCGCCCTCGGCAACCTGGGCAGCGACATCGGCCAGGGAGTTCAGGGCCGCAACGACCTTGTTGAGGCTTTCGGCTATCCGGGCTATGTCGTCCTGCCTTTCGGGCACGAAGTTGATGGAAAGGTCGCCCTCACTGAGAGCGTCCGCCTGCCGGACCAGCATCTCCACCTGTCTCTGCAGGTACGCCCTCTGCTCCTCCGCCTCCTTCTGGAGGCGCTTTACCTCCGAGACGTCGATGATGACCTCCATCCCGCCGTAGGGCCTTCCCTCCTCGTCCATGAGAGCCGAGCACGCGGCCTGGATGGGGAACCGATGCCCGTCGCGAGTCTCCGCGTCCGTCTCGCCGATGATGGCCTGCCCCGTGCGCATGCAGTTTTTCAGCGTGCACTTCTCCGTGCCGCACAGCGGGGTCTTCGACAGGTCCGCACAGGTCATTCTGCCCACGACCTCGTCCCTTTTGTAGCCCATGGCCTTCAAGGCCGCGTCGTTGATGGACGTTATCATGAGGTCCCTGTCCACGACGAACATGGGCGCGGCTATCGAGGAAAGGATGTGTTCTCCGTGCCGCAGATGAGGGTCTTTTGAAACTGGGCACAGGTCATCTTGCCCACGACCTCGTCCCTGCCGTAACCCATGGCCTTCAAGGCGGCGTCATTGACGTAGGTGATGACCAGGTCCTTGTCCACCACCACCATGGCCTCCGCTATGGAGGCCAGCACGGCTTCCGCCCCGCCCTTGCGCGAGCCGGTGTGTTTCTTGGCGCCATTGCCGTTGCGCGGGGCCGACCCCCGCTTCTCCCTGTCCTTCAGTGCTGTCCGTGTCGCCATGACGAAGTGCCTCCTTTATCTTTTTGGGGTTTTCATTCGCCGGGCAGCGAGGAAGTCGTCTCCTCGCTCTGGCTCTGCGTCCCTGCTGCGTAGTCCGGAATATCTTCGGCCGAAAAGACCCTGTCGATATCCAGGATCATCACGAAATCCTCGCCCCTCTTGCCGATGCCCCTGATGAAGTCGGTGCGCACGCTCGTGCCGATTCTGGGCGGCGGCTCGATCTGGGCCTCCTCCAGGTCCATGACCTCCTGGACCGAATCCGCCAGGGCGCCCAGCATGAGCCGTTCGCCCTCCAGGGCCACCTCCACGATGATGATGCAGGTGTTTACCGTGCTCTCCGTCCGGGGCATCCCGAACTTCAGCCTCAGGTCCACCACCGGCACCACGCCCCCCCTCAGGTTGATCACCCCCCGCATGAACTCCGGGGTCTGCGGCACC
>JARRLN010000050.1 GCA_037386965.1 Nitrospirota bacterium | reverse complement strand
CCACCAGGAGCAGAAAGGCCAGGAGTGCCGTGAAGAAATAAAGTGCCGCGTCCATCCAGAGGGACGCACCTTTGTCATAAAGGAATCCCATAGCTCAAAACCCGGGGGCGCAGATGTTCCCCGGCGTCAATGGTACGATACGGGAAAAAGCGATGGAAAAACAACAGGTGCAATCACAAAAGGAGCGCCGCCCGGGGACGTCCCCGCCGGAATCCCTCTCCTGGCAGGGCGAGGATTTCGTCGGGCTTCACGGAACTCCGCGGCGGGGGCCTTAGAACCTATCTCACAATTGCTTCCGGCTCAGCCCCGAAAAGTCTTGCGACTTTTCGGGGACCCCTGGCTGCAAGAGGCCTAAATGGCGGCATACGGCGTCGTAAAGGATAAATCGTCCTCAACGCAGCACTGCTGCGCCTCCAGTGTATGGCCCGCAGGTTCCTGATCTGAATGGTGGTGGTGGATATGGCGCGCTCGGCCTCGGCGTATCCGGGGTTGAACTCAAGGATCTTTCTCCAGAGGGCGACGGCGCCGTTGAGATTCCCCTCGCGGTACCTGACAAGGCCCTGCTCCATGAGCTTCTTGGAGCAGACCTCTATGAGGGACTTCATCTCCTCCGCCGAGTGCCGCACCCCTTTCTGCAAGGGACCCTCGGGGGGATAGTTCTCCAGGACCTCCCGGAAGATGAGGCCGGCCTGCCCGTAATCCCGGGCATCGAACTTCCCCAGTCCGCTCTGAAGCAGACCGTTGAGGGAGGCCACCTGGTATTCGACGTAGGCGCCGGCTGGGGCCCCTGCCGCCCGCTCCTCTCTGACCACCGCCATTGCCTGACGATACTGCTTCTGCTTGAGAAGGGCCTGGAGCTTCCTCTCCACTTCCTTGGCGTGCAGCGCGGCCGCGTCCTCGTGCACGCCCTCCGGCGCCGTGGGGGGCCGGAGGACGCTACAGGACAGGAGGGCGAAGGCCAGAGGCATAAGGACGAGGGCGGCTGTTTTCGTCAGGGCTTTCATGGGCGGTTCAGGAAGGTCTTTACCCGCCCCCCGCTCTGTTCCCTGAGGACCTGGGCGAAGACCTCCAGGATGCGGGGGTTGTACTGGGTGCCAGCGAATTTCATCAGTTCGCCGATGGCGTGCTCCCTGGGCATGGCGGTCCGGTAGGGACGGGAGGAAGTCATGGCGTCGAAGGCGTCGGCCACCGAGATGATGGCGGCGAACAGGGGGATTTCGTCCCCGCCCCTGCCCTCGGGGTAGCCGCTCCCGTTGTACCATTCGTGGTGATGCAGGACGGCCGGTATGTACTTGTGCAGGGACTCCACCACCATCAGGATGGTCGCCCCGTCCACGGTGTGCCTCATCATGGTGAGGTGCTCGTCGGGGGTGAGGGGGCCCTCCTTGTTCAGGATGTGGTCGGGGGTCTTTATCTTTCCCACGTCGTGGAACATGCAGGTTATTTCCAGGTCCCTGAGCTCTTCCTCGGTGAGGCCGAGCTTCTCGCCCACCAGCAGGCTCCAGCGCGCCACGCGGGTGGAATGCCCCAGGGTGTAGTCGTCCCGGGCGTCAATGACCGTGGCAAGGAGGCGCACGGTGGAGATGTAGGCCTCCTCCAGCTCCCGGGCGCCGTCCTCGAGCTTTCCCTTCTGGGAGGTGATGACCCGGGCCATCTCGTTGAAATTGGCCGTCAGCTCCCCCAGCTCGTCCCTGGATACCACGGGAATCTCGTGGTAGTTCCCCCCGGTCAGCTCGGACACTCCCACGGAGAGTTTCTTGACGGGGGTGGTGATGACGGCCGATATGAGCAACGTCCCCAGGGCCCCCAGCAGAAGGACCGCCACGGAGACGAAGAGGATTTTTCGCCGGGCGTCCGCCTGAGCGGCGAGGACGGCATCGGCCTTTATCGCCAGGTCGATAGCACCCAGCTTCTTGCCCGCGAAGAGGATGGGGACCTTGAACTCGTAGGCGGGGGCTCCCTCCCGGAACGTCCTTCGGGCCTCGCCTCCGTCGTCCTTGGCCAGGAGGGTTTCACCCGAGACGTCGAAAAAACGGTACCCGCTCTTCCCCACGTCGCTATGGGCCCGGATGACGCCTTCGTTGTCCACGACGGCGACGAAGAGGAGGTCTCCCTGGGCCTCCCTGAGCTTGCCCGTCAGGTTGTCCAGCGCCAGGGTGTCTCCGGAAAGAAGGCTGTAGCCCGCCGCCGTGGCGGCGTTGCCTGCCATGGAAAACCCTTTCTGCAGGAGCTCCCTGAGGACGAAGCGGTCCATGATGCCGACCACGATGACCGAGGATGCCGCGGTGACCAGGGAGACGAGCAGGAGGATCAACGCCCCCAGCTTGAACCGTATGCCCCCGGTCACCCGTATGCGCATGGAACAACCCCCTGCATAAAGCGTCCACTATTATAGAATGACCAGCGAAGAAAAGCGTAACGAAAATCACACCCTGGCGGTGCGGCAAACGGGCCTCGGGCGCGCCATCCTCAGGCCGGTTGGGAAGGGAGCGGCAGAAAAAAGGTTATTTTCCGGACTGTTCTGCTTCTTCGTGCTGACGGGACCCCGTCCGGTGGCCCGGCGGGGCGAAGGGCTCTTTCTTCTGGAGGAGAAGAGCGGCCAGGAGCGCTCCAAGGGAAAACGGTATCAGAATTTTCCACATCGACATGGCTTCACCTCTCCGGGCGGCGGGGCTCCTCCCCGTGCCCATCCGGCTTGCCCCTCTTCCTGCGTTTCCTGAGGTCCCAGGCGAAGGACAGGACGGCCAGGATCAGGAAGACGAAAAAAAGCAGTTTCGCCAGCCACGCCAGGGCCAGGGCCAGGCCCGTAAAGCCCAGGACCGCAGCGATAACGGCTATGGCAAGAAAGACGGCCGCGCAGTAAAGCACTCTATCGCCCGGCCAAGCCTACCTCAGCGGGTGGCGTCCTCGACAACGTCTGTTACCTCCCGGGCGGATTCCTTTGTCTCCTTGTGGAGCTTCCCCGCTTCGTTCTGAAGCATATGCGCGGCCTTGTCCGCACCCGCCTGTCCGGCGGGTTCTTCCCTCTTTCAGGCGGCAAAGGAAAGAAGAAGCATGCCGCAGAACAGGGCTGCCAGAAGCTTTTTCCAGGCTGTCATCGCATTATCCTTTCCGCTGCGGTTTTCCTCCATCGTACCGAAGGAAGGCCGCCTGCGCAAGGGATGATATCATAGAGTATGGGCAGGTTTCCCGTCAGTGCTGAAAAGGAAGAGGCCCTCCTCGCGCGGTTGGAGGCCCTGGGCATCCGCGAGGAGGACGTCCAGGAGCATTTCATACGCTCGGGAGGCCACGGAGGGCAGCACGTCAACAAGACCTCCACCTGTGTGTATCTGCGGCACGTCCCCACCGGGCTGGAGGTGAAATGCCAGATGGAGCGTTCCCAGGGGCTGAACCGCTACCGGGCCCGGGTCATCCTGGCCGACAGGCTGGAGGCCATCCAGAAGGGGGAGGCCAGCCGCGAGGCCCAGCGGGCGGCACGGATACGCCGGCAGAAGCGGCGGCGCTCCCGGCGGGCGAAGGAGAAGGTCCTCGAGGCCAAGAGGCAGCAGGCCGGAAAGAAGCGCCTGAGGGCTCCCGTGGAAAGCGAAGAGTAGAGCCTGTCCCGTTTGACAAGCCCCCTTACCTCCTCTATAAAAAGCGTATGGAAGCGGACCTCTTCGGCCCGTGCGCGCTGGGCCCCTACAGGCTCGGAAACCGCATGGTCATGGCCCCCATGACCCGGAACCGGGCGGGCCTGGGGCTGGCCCCGCAGGAAATGAACGTCTTGTACTATGCCCAGCGGGCCTCCGCCGGGCTCATCGTCACGGAGGCCGCGCAGGTCTCCGGGCAGGGCATAGGCTACCCCAACACCCCGGGCATTCACACGGAGGAGCAGGTCGAGGGGTGGCGTCTGGTGACCGACGCGGTGCATGCCCATGGAGGGCTCATCTTCTGCCAGTTGTTTCACGGCGGGCGCATCTCCCACCCCTCGCTTCAGCCCGGCGAGGAGCTGCCCGTGGCCCCCTCGGCCGTAAAGCCCGAGGGCGAGGTCATGACCTATCAGGGGCTTAAACCCTTCGTCACTCCGCGGGCCCTCCAGACCGGCGAGGTCGCCGGGGTGGTGGAGCAGTTCCGCCGCGGGGCGCGCTGCGCCCTCCGGGCGGGTTTCGACGGGGTGGAGCTGCATGCCGCCAACGGCTACCTGCCCTGCCAGTTCCTGGAAGACGGCGCCAACCGGAGGACCGACCGCTACGGCGGCCCGGTGCAAAACCGGGTGCGCTTCGTCCTGGAGGTGGCGGAGGCCCTGGTGGAGGTCTGGGGAGCGGACAGGGTGGGCGTTCACATATCGCCCTTCAACCCCTTTAACAGCATGCACGACTCAGACCCCCGGGCACTCTACACCCACCTGGCGGGACAGCTGAACCGCCTGGGCCTGTGCTATGTCTCCGCCGTGGAGATAGACCCCGGGAGCCTGCGGAACCACGGCGCCCCCAATCATGTGACCAGGCGGGTGCGGGAGATTTTCGAGGGCGCCTACATAACCAACGGCGGGTACGACCGGGAGAAAGGCCTGGCCGTCCTTGCGCGCGGCGAGGCGGACCTGGTCTCCTACGGCAGGCTCTTTCTGGCCAACCCCGACCTTCCGGAGCGGTTCAGAACAAACGCCGCCCTCAACGAGCCCGACCCGGAGACCTTCTACGGCGGAGACGAGCACGGCTATACGGACTACCCCTTCCTGACCCCCGCCGCCTAGGGGGACCAGTCCCCATTTTCCTCTCATATTGAACAGCCGCTTCAAGGTTCTATCGCTCAGGCCGTGGCCTGGGGGACCAGGGGGACCAGTCCCCATTTTCCTCTCATGTTGAAACGCTGCCAGAAGCAAGCCGCTTCAAGGTTCTGTCGCTCAGGCCGCGCCTGAGGCTCAGGGGAGGGGGTCCTCGACCCCTCCCTGGGTGAGGTGGCGGGGGTCAAGGATGCGGTCAAGCTCCTCCTCGCTCAGGTCCGTCATCTCCCGGGCCACCTCCTTGACGGGGCGGCCTTCGGCGTAGGCCCGCTTGGCTATCTCGGCGGCCTTGTCGTAGCCGACCAGGGGATTGAGCGCGGTCACGAGGATGGGGTTTCGCTCCAGGAAACGCCCGATGCGCTCCCGGTCGACCACGAAGCCCTTCACCGCGCGCTCGGCCAGCACGCGGGCGGCCCCGCCCATGAGGGTGATGGACTCCAGGAGGTAGTGGGCGATGATGGGCAGCATGACGTTCAACTGAAAGTTCCCCCGCGAGTTGCCGATACTCACGGTGAGGTCGTTGCCTATCACCCGGGCGCAGACCATCATCATGGCCTCACATATCACGGGGTTGACCTTCCCCGGCATGATGCTGGAGCCCGGCTGCACGGCGGGAAGCCCTATCTCGCCCAGGCCGGCTATGGGGCCGGAGTTGAGCCACCGGAGGTCGTCGGCTATCTTCATGAGGGCCGTGGCCGTGGCGCGGAGCTGCCCGCTCAGCTCGGCAGCCGTGTCCTGGGCGGCCTGGGCGGCAAAGTGGTTTTCCGTCTCCCGGAGGGGCAGGCCCGTGCGCCGGGCGAGCTTCTCTATCGTTCTTTTGCCGAACTCCGGATGGGCGTTCACCCCCGTGCCCACCGCCGTGCCGCCCAGGGTAAGGCGGGCCAGGCGCGGCAGCGTTCCCTGAATCCTCTCCATCCCCTGCCGCACTTGGTGCGCCCAGGCCCCTATCTCCTGCCCCAGGGTGACGGGCAGGGCGTCCATCAGGTGCGTCCGGCCGGTCTTGACCGTGCCGGCGTGCTCGCGGGCCCGCTCCTCTAGGGCCCGGGCAAGGCGCTCAAGGCCGGGAAGGAGGATTTCCTCCGTCTCGATGTATGCGCTCAGGTGCAGGGCCGAGGGGATGACGTCGTTTGAGGATTGGCACATGTTGACGTGGTCGTTGGGATGGACGGCGCCCTCGCGCTTGAGCATCCGGGAGGCCAGATGGGCGATGACCTCGTTGGCGTTCATGTTGGTGGAGGTGCCGGAGCCCGTCTGGTAGATGACCACGGGGAAGTGGCCGTCCCATCGACCCCGGGCCACCTCCTCGGCGGCGTTGCTGACTGCCCGCGCCCGCTCCCCGTCCAGGAGGCCCAGCTCGCCGTTAACTTTCGCACAGGCGGCCTTGATGAGCCCCAGCGCCCGGATGAAGACCCGGGGGAAGGTGCAGGCCCCTTCCAGGTCGAAGTTCAGGAGCGCCCGCTGGGTCTGCGCCCCCCAGAGGGCCTCCCGGGGGACCTCGACCTCGCCCAGGGAGTCCCGCTCTATCCTCTTTTCCTCACCCATTTCAGCCCTTCCCATCATAGACGGTAAGGGCGGAAGGGGTCAATAGAGCGCCCTTTCCTCCCGGCATCGAGTCCGGGACGGAAGGGAGAAGGGGTAACGAGCCACCGCTTTCCACAGGCAAGCTGCCCGGGTCGCTGGAGACGGGCTCAGAGCGGCGTGAATACGTTTTCTCTGGTCAGGACGCCCCGGGCCCGTCCTCCTCGCTCCCGAATCTGCGGCCGCATCATTTCGGTTTCGCCTCCTGGAGCACCGGGTAGTACTGAATGAACACCCTCTCCTGGGCAGCCGCACTGTGGCAGTCGTTGCACTGGGCAACGGGCAACACCTCGGCTTTGGGTTGGGGGTCGGAGGGATTTCCGAAAGCGAAGAACCCCCAGCCTGCCCGCTTTCCTCCGAACCGTTTCGTGTCCTTCACCCCGGCGGCCATCAGGACGAAATCGCCCATGAAATAGCCCTTGCCGCTGGGCGCCTTCCTGCCCCCGATCATCAGGGTTTCCTTGACCATCACCGTCCCTTCGGGAAACTCCCCGGTGTTTTGGAAACTCTCGTAGCTCGCCGGGTCCATGTAAACCGTGTGAAACTCGGGGAATGCCGCCTTCCCGCCGTTCATCTCGTTGGGAGTGACCGAGGCGCCCACGAACACCCACGTCCGATAGTCCGAGGGAAACAGGAGCTTGCCGTCCCGGTCGAATGTCGCCGCGCCTACTCCCGCCTGTGCGGTCAAGGTCGCCGGGGGCCAGAGAAGGAGCACGGCCAAGGGAACGCTTAAGAGCGAAAGAACGACGGCCATCTTCGTAGCCTTGTGCATGGCAATACGCCGCCTCCTTCCGGATCAATCGGCTGCTGGGACCTCATGAACGCGAACTACATGCGCCTGCTCCGCTCCCTCGTCTCCGAACGGGAAAGCGAAGAGCCGCAAGCCACGGCGCCAAGGGGCGCAACGATTATTCGAAAACCAGCTCCGTGTTCAGCTTGATCGCGTGTGAGATGTTGTAATAGTTCGGAGACGTAGCGACCACGGCCTTATGGACATCCTCGTACTGTTCCCGCGTGCCGTTTCCTTTGAGCCGCACCTTGTATTTCAGCTCCTCATACCCCGGGATGATGTTCTTGTCGATTCCCAGGAAACCCCTGAGGTCCAGCTCGCCTTCGGTTTCCATCTCCACCTTCTCCAGCGTAATGCCCTTCATGGCGGCGGCTATGACATAGGTATTCAGGATGCAGGCGTTCATCGCCCCCATGAGGTATTCCTGGGGGTTGGCGGCGGTGTCCTCGCCCAGAAGCTCCTTCGGCTCGTCGATGACGAAGCTGTGTATGCGTTTCACCTTCTGGCCGCTGATTTCGTAACCTTGGACGACCGTTTCGGACTTGGTCGTCCCCTTCCATGTCGTGGTCACCTGAAACTTCACCTTGCCAAGCGAAGGGCCCTCGGAAATCTGTCTCATGACCTGCTTCAAGGCTTCGGTGTCAATCCCGTTGAGTTTCTCTTTCGTTACTTCTCCCATGATAGCCTCCTTGTGACGGGTTCCGGCCAACCCGCATCATCCCTTGTTATCTCCAGCGTATCATGGGTCCCGGGGCGCTACAAGAGAAAACATCCTGAGCCCGTTAACCGGGTTTTCGAAAAATGTTGGCGCTCGGTCACGGCGCGGCGCTTTGCGGCTTCACAGGGCCTCCCTTTTGCCCTATGGTTGAAAAAAGAGCACCGCTCAAAGCAGGAGGTCCGTCATGGAAACAAAGGCGAATGTGGTCAACGGAGTGGACGTGGGCGCGGTCCAGAAGACGGTGGAGACCCTGAAGGGGAAGCCCGAGCTGGGGAGAAGCAGGTTTCACATCAAGAACAGGTGGATAAAAGGAGGCCATAACCAGACGACGATTACCGACTTCTTTGCGGCAGGGCAGGATATAGCGCACGAGCATCCCTTCACCCTGGAGGCCGACGAGCCGGCCGTCCTTGCGGGAACGGACAAGGGGCCGAACCCGGTGGAGCACCTTCTGAACGCCCTGGCCGGCTGTGTCACCACCAGCATGGTCTACCACGCCGCCATCCGGGGCATCGTCATCGAGGAGCTCCAGAGCGAACTGGAGGGCGACATAGACCTGCGGGGCTTTCTGGGCATAGAGAAGAACGTCCGCAACGGCTACCAGAACATCCGTGTGAAGTTCAAGGTCAAAAGCGACGCCAAGCCCGACAAGCTCAAGGCCCTCTGCAAGTTCTCCCCGACCTACGACGTGATTACCCACGGCACCAGCGTGGACATCGAGGTTGAGAAGATGTAGCGCGGGGTTTACCCGCGGAGCCTGCGCCTGACGGCCAGGCGCTTCATCTCTGTGATGTGGCGGGTGACGTCAATCCCCTTGGGGCAGGCCTCGACGCAGTTGTAAATGCTGTGGCAGCGCCAGAGCCCCCGGGGGTTGGCGACCTTCCGGAGCCGCTCGCCTTCGGCCCGGTCGCGGCTGTCGAAGATGAACCGGTAGGCCTTCAGGAGCGCAGACGGGCCCAGGTACTCCCTGTCCGACCAGTAGACGGGGCAGGCGCTGGTGCAGCAGGAGCACATGATGCAGGTGATGGACTGGAGCACCTTGAGCTGCTCCCCGGGGGCCTGGAGCCTCTCCCGCTCGGGGGGCTCTTCCGTGTTTATCAGATAGGGCATGACCAGCTCGTTGAGCCTGAAGAAAGGCTCCATGTCCACCACCAGGTCCTTGACGAGGGGAAGGGCGGGGAGGGGCTCCAGGGTGAGCCGGCCTGGAAGGTCCCCGAGGAGGCTCTGGCAGGCCAGCGCGTTCCGGCCGTTTATCATCACGGCGCAGGACCCGCAGATGCCGTGGGCGCAGGAGCGCCGGAAAGTGAGCGTGCCGTCCAGGGTCTCCTTGATGCGCAAAAGCCCGTCCAGGACGCGCTCGCCGGGCTCCATCGAAAGGGCGTACTCCTGCCACCGGGGGACGGCTTCGCCCTCGGGGTCGAACCGTCTTATCCTGAAGACATAATCCCTGGTCATGGAGAGCTTCTCACGCTGGCTTGCCGCGTTCCGATAGGGGAAAAGCCCCTGGTCATGGCCTCACATTCTCCTGGCAATCCCTTTCATTGTTGGGGGAAAGGGGTCAAAAAGGGACTGGTCCTCCCTTTTTAGTATTTTCGCTCCTCAGGCTGAAACCGGGTGACGGCCACGGGCTTGTAGGCGCAGCGTACGCCTTTGCCGGCCTTGTAGACGAACGTGTGTTTGAGCCACTCCTTGTCGTCCCTTGCGGGATGGTCTTCGCGAAAGTGGGCCCCGCGGGATTCGGTCCGGGCCAGGGCGGAGTGGACCACCGCCTCTGCGAGGTCCACCAGGTGAGAAAGCTCCAGGGCATCCAGAAGCTCGGTGTTGAACCGCCGTCCCTTGTCCTGAAGGCTTACGAACCGCGCCCGCTCTTTGATGTCCGCCAGTTCCCCCGCGAGGGCCGTGAGCCCCCCGGCGCTCCGGAAGACCGAGCAGCTCTGCATCATGGTCCTCTCTAGCTCCGCCCGTACCGCCCCGGGCCGCTCCCCGGTCCGGGAGTTGAGGGCCCTCTCGATGCGCTCCCGCGCCCGGCTCGTATCCTCCCGGCCCACCTCCCCGCGGGGCAATTCCTCCAGGGCCGGCCTCATGGCCGCCCCCGCCCTTCGCCCGAAGACCACCGTGTCCAGGAGGGAATTGCACCCCAGCCTGTTGGCCCCGTGCACGGAGAGGCAGGCGCACTCCCCGGCGGCGTAAAGGCCCTCCACCGTGCGGCCGGTCTCGTCGGCGAGGACCCTGCCATCCCGGTCCGTGGGAATGCCTCCCATGGCGTAGTGCGCCGTGGGCTCCACGGGTATGGGGGCCTCGGCGGGGTCTATGCCCATGTAGAGTTTCGAGAAGGCCGTAATCTCCGGCAGCCGCTCCTCCAGTACCTTTCTTTCGATGTGCCTGAGGTCCAGGTGCACGAACTCTCTGCCGCCGATGCCCCGGCCCTCCCGTATCTCGGTCATGACGGCCCGGGAGACCATGTCCCGGGGGGCCAGGTCCTTGATGGCGGGGGCGTAGCGCTCCATGAACCGCTCCCCCCGGCCGTTGAGAAGGACGCCTCCCTCGCCGCGGGCCCCCTCGGTAACGAGTATTCCCAGGCGGTACAGGCCGGTGGGGTGGAACTGGAAGAACTCCATGTCCTCCAGGGGAAGCCCCGCCTTATAGAGGATGCTCAGGCAGTCTCCGGTGGAGGCGTGGGCGTTGCTCGTGGTCTTGAAGATGCGGCCGTATCCGCCCGAGGCCACAAGCACAGCCCTGGTGTTGAAGACGTGCACTTGGCCGGTGGCTATCTCCAGGGCGATGACGCCCCGGCACCGCCCGTCCCCGAGCACGATGTCCAGGACCTGAAACTCCGGGAAAAAGCGCACCCCCGCGCGCTCGCTCTGCTCGAAGAGGGCGAAGAGGATGGCGTGGCCCGTCCGGTCGGCCGAGTAGCAGGCCCTCCGGATGGGGGCGGCCCCGAAGTCCCGGGTGTGCCCCCCGAAACGCCTCTGGGCTATCTTTCCCTCCGGCGTGCGGGAGAAGGGCACCCCCATGTGCTCCAGGCCTACGACGGTGCGCACCGCGTCCTCGCACATCACCTCGATGGCGTCCTGGTCGCCCAGAAAGTCGCTTCCCTTGACGGAGTCGTAGAGGTGCCACTCGGGGCTGTCGGGCTCCTCGTTGCCCAGGGCGGCGGCTATGCCCCCCTGGGCCGCCCCGGAATGGGAACGGGTGGGATAGAGCTTCGTAAGCACGGCCACCGAGCCCGCCCGGGCGGCCTCGATGGCCGCGCTCAGCCCCGCCAGGCCGGAGCCGATGACGACGGCGTCGAGGGTATGCCTGGTGAGGTGCCTTCTCATGCCTGATGGTGGCGGGGCGGACGGGCCAGGCCGGCCTTCCGGGCCGCCTCGGCCACGGCGTGGGCCACGGCCTGGACGACTCTTTTCTCGAAGATGCTTGGGACGATGTAGTCCTCGTGCAGGTCTTCGGCCTGCACCACGTGGGCTATGGCGTCCGCGGCGGCTATCTTTATCTGCTCGTTCACCCCCGTGGCCCGCACGTCCAGGAGCCCGCGGAAGATGCCCGGGTAGCTCAGCATGTTGTTTATCTGGTTGGGATAGTCCGACCTCCCGGTGGCCAGCACGCGCGCCACCTGGATGGCGTCCTCGGGCGCTATCTCGGGCTCGGGGTTGGCCAGGGCGAAGACCACGGGCTCCGGGCCCATCGCCTTGACGTCCTGCACGCCCACGATGCCCGGCACCGAAAGCCCGATGAAGACGTCCGCCCCGCGCAGGGCATCCTTGAGCGTCCCTTTTACCCTGCGGGGGTTGGTCCTTTTGGCCAGGTCCTTCTTGTAAGGGTCCATGCGGGCGCGCCTTCCCTCGTAGATGACCCCCGCCCTGTCGGCCACGACGATGTCCTTCACCCCATGGGCCAGGAGTATCCCGGCCGTGGCCATCCCGGCCGCCCCCGCCCCGGCGATGACCACCTTGAGCTTCCTTTCGTCCTTCTTGAGGAGCCTTCCCACGTTGATGAAGGCGGCCAGCACCACCACGGCGGTGCCGTGCTGGTCGTCGTGGATGACGGGGATGTCCAGGGCCTCGCGGAGCCGGGCCTCCACCTCGAAGCACCGGGGGGCGGCGATGTCCTCGAGGTTGATGCCCCCGAAGGGCGGAGAGATGTTTTTGACCGTGGCCACGATGTCCTTCACCCCGGTGGTGGCCAGGGTGATGGGGAAGGCGTCGATGCCGGCGAACTCCTTGAATATCATGGCCTTGCCCTCCATCACCGGCATGGCCGCCTCCGGGCCGATGTCCCCCAGCCCCAGGACCGCCGTGCCGTCGGAGACGATGGCCACGGCGTTGCCCTTGATGCTGTAGCGGTAGGCGTGCTCCTTGCTCCTGGCGATGTCCTGGCAGACGCGGGCCACCCCCGGGGTGTAGACCATGGAGAGGTCCGAGCGGTCCCTGACGGGAAAGCGGCTGTGGATTTCTATCTTCCCGCCCTGGTGGGCCGAGAAGGTCCGGTCCATCACCCTCCGGACGTGCACCCCGTCAAGCTCCCTGATGGCGTGGACGATGGCCCGCTCGTGCCCGGCGTCCCGGGCGTTGACCGTGATGTCCCGGATTATCCTGCCCTTCTCCACCCGGACGATGTCCACCGCCCCCAGGTCCCCTCCGGCCGCGCCTATGGCCGAGGCGATGCGGGCGAACATGCCGATGCGGTTTTCTATCTCCACCCGGATGGTGATGCTGTAGCTGGGGCTGGGGTATCGCATGCGGGGCGCCTCCCTTGGCCACGATGTCATATGAGTATAGCACCCTCCGGCCGGGTTGGAGACGCCCGCAAAGGGTTTATCGTCATGAGCCTGTGTCGTCGCGCCGCTTACGTATTCACATCTAGCTTGGCCTGCGGGGCCGGTGCATATATACTACCGGGAGCGTGATATAGTTCACATATCGATGTCCTAAGGTGAATGGAACATGAGGTATCTCCAAGGCTTCAATGCGAAGATAAAAGTAACCGGTTGGTAATTCTCTGAGTGGGCCATGTTCGGGATGACGGGGATAAACTGTCTCCGCCTGCGGGGGGCATGAGGGTGGGGAAGGGATGATTCCTTTCCGGTACAAGCGAAGCACGGGCTCTTTTGCCTGGATGCTGCACCGCCTGGCGGGGGCGGCCCTTACGGGCTACCTGTTTTTGCACATGCACGTGCTGGCCAGCCTGCGGGACCCGGAGCGGTTCGCCGCCCTCATGGCCCTCATGAAGCACCCTCTGGTGAAGGCGGGAGAGCTGGGCCTTCTGGCGCTGGTGCTGCTTCACGGCCTGAACGGCCTCAGGGTCACGCTCCTTGAGCTGGGCCTTCCCACCCGGACGCAGAAGCCTCTTTTCTACGGGGGCATGGCCCTGGGGGCCTTCGTGCTTGTGGCCGGGGCCTTTGTCCTCTTCGGGGGGCAGGCGTGAAGGGCGCCCTGCCCTGGTTTCTTCACCGGGTAAGCGGCGTTCTGCTCTTTTTGGGCTTGGCCCTGCATTTCTACGTCATGCACGTTGCCCTGAAGGAGAACCTGGGCTACGAAGCCGTCATGGCCCGTCTTCGGAGCCCCTGGTGGATGGCATTCGACATTCTGTTTCTGGCCGCGGCCCTCTACCACGGCTTCGGGGGCCTCTGGGGCATGGCCGATGAGTATATCCACGAGGGGCGCTCGCGCCGCGCGGTAAAGAGCATCCTCCTCGGAGCCGCCGGGGGCCTGGGGGTTGTGGGCCTTTACGTCCTTACGCTAGCATAAGGTATGCGTGCCATCGCCCGCATAGCCGAGGAGCGCATCAGAAAGGCCTCGGAGGAGGGGGCCTTCGTCGACCTCCCCGGGGCCGGCAAGCCCCTGGACCTTCGCGAGGACGCCTTCGTCCCGGAGGACCTCCGCATGGCCTACCGCATGCTCAAGAACGCCGGGTGCATCCCGCCGGAGCTGGAGCTTCAAAACGAGATAATGTCGCTCCGCACCCTCGTGGAGAGCATCGACGACGACCAGGAGAGGCTCCGGGCCCTCCGCGTGATGAACCGCAAGATTCTCGAGCTGAACCTCATGCGCCCCGCGAGGCCCGTGAACCTCGATGCCTTTCCCGCCTACGAGCAGGCTCTCTTCGAGAGGCTTTACAAGAAGAAAGCCTGACCCTTCCTCCGGCATCTTTGGAGTGCGCAGAGTTACGGACTTTTCTTCGCCGGGTCCTTAGAATGGTTTGACATTATGTTCTGCTCTGCTACTCTCAGGCTATCCGGGGCGTGGCCGGCGCCGACCTGGCGGGGGCGGGAGGGGCTTCTCTGCGGCCCTCCCGGGGGGAATCCCGTGCAAGGAGGCCCCTTTATGCCTGAGCAAAGCCGTCCGAACCGCCTCGTCCACGAGAAAAGCCCCTACCTGCAAAAGCACGCCACCAACCCCGTGGACTGGTACCCCTGGGGCCGGGAGGCCTTCGAGCGGGCCGGGAAGGAGGACAAGCCCGTCTTCCTCTCCATCGGCTATTCCACCTGCCACTGGTGCAACGTCATGGAGGAGGAGTCCTTCAGCGACCCGGAGGTCGCCTCCCTGATGAACGACGCCTTCGTCTCGGTGAAGGTGGACCGCGAGGAGCGCCCCGACATCGACAACGTCTACATGAGTGTCTGCACCATGATGGCCGGAAGCGGCGGCTGGCCCCTCACGGTCATCATGACCCCGGAGAAAAAACCCTTCTTCGCAGGAACGTACTTCCCCAAGAGGAGCATGAGGGGGCGCATCGGGATGATGGAGCTCATCCCCCGGGTCAAGACCCTCTGGCAGACGGAGAGGGACAAGGTCCTGAACGCCGCCGAGGAGGTAACGGCCTCCCTGTTGAAAACCTCGGGCAACATCCCCGGCGGGAGGCTCGGGGAGAGCGTCCTCGACACGGCCTTCGAGGGCCTCTCGCGCATCTTCGACTTCGACTGGGGCGGGTTCGGCGAGGCGCCCAAGTTCCCCATGCCCCACTATCTGTTCTTTCTTCTGCGCTACGGCAAGAGAAAGGGCGAGCCCCGGGCCCTGAAGATGGTGGAGCACACCCTGGAGGGCATGCGCCTCGGGGGGATGTACGACCACCTGGGCGGTGGCTTCCACCGCTACAGCACCGACCGTGAGTGGCTCCTTCCCCATTTCGAGAAGATGCTCTACGACCAGGCCCTCCTGGCGCTGGCCTGCCTGGAAGCGTTCCAGGCCACCGGCAGGGAGCTCTTTGCCCGGACCGCCCGGGAGGTCTTCTCCTACGTCCTTCGGGAAATGGCGTCCCCCGAGGGGGCCTTCTTCACGGCCCAGAGCGCGGATGTCGAGGGCGAGGAGGGGAAGAGCTACCTCTGGAGCATGAAGGAGGTGCGGGAGGTCCTGGGCGAGGAGGACGCAGCCCTTTTTGCCCGGGTCTTCGGGCTTACCGAGGAGGGCAACGTCATCGACCCCGTGGAGGGGGAAAGGACCGGCAAAAACGTCCTCCATCTCAAGGAGCCCCCGGGCGAGGCCGCGGCCGGGGCGGGTGTAACGGAGGCCCATCTGGAAAACCTCAAGGGCAGGCTCCTTGAGGCCCGGGGACGCCGGAGGCCACCGGATACCGACCAGAAGGTCCTCGCCGACTGTAACGGCGTTATGGCGGCGGCCCTGGCCCGGGCGGCACAGGTTCTGGGCGAGGATGATTATGCCGAGGCGGCCCGGCGGGCCGTGCGGTTCATCCTCGGCAGTCTGAGGGACCAGGAGGGGCGCCTCCTTCACCGCTACCGGGACGGGGAGGCCGCCGTCCCGGCCAACGCCGACGACTACGCCTTTCTCATCTGGAGCCTTATCGAGCTTTACGAGGCGGACTTCGACGCCGGGCACCTCACGAGGGCCCTGGAGCTCATGGAGGAGTTCGTCCGCCATTTCTGGAAAGAGGACACCGGGGGGTTTTACTTCACGGCCGATTACGCCGAGCCCCTCATCGTGCGGAAGATGGAATTTTACGATGCGGCCGTCCCCTCGGCAAACGCGGTCTCCATGCTCAACCTCCTCAGGCTGGCCCGCCTGACCGGCCGCCGGGCGCTCGAGGAAAGGGCGGTGGAGCTCGAGCAGGCCCTGGCGGGAAACGTACGCGAGAGCCCCTCTGCCCACATGCAGTTTCTGGCGGCCCTGGATTTCGCCCTGGGACCGTCCCATGAGGTTGTTGTGGTGGGCGGGCCGGGGGCCCCCGACACCCGGGAGATGCTCTCCGCCCTGAGGAGCCGTTTCATCCCCAACGCCGTCGTTGTGCTGCGCCCTTCCGGTGAGGAAGAGCCCCCCATCGCCGGGCTGGCCGGGTTTACCCGGGAGATGGCCACGTCCGGGGGTCGGGCCACCGCCTATGTCTGCCGGGAGTTCGCCTGCGAGCTTCCCACCACGGACACAGGCCGGATGCTGGAGCTCCTTGGAGAGGCTTCGTGAGCCGTTTTTCCTGGAAAGACGCCTTGAGGGGCACCTCCCAGCCCGGGGCTGAGACGGGGACACCCCGCCGTGAAAACCCATCGCACCGGACCGGCACGGGAGGCCCATGAAACTGAGGGACAAGACCCTGCTTTCCATCGCGGCGGCCTACCTTGTTTTCCTCGGGTTCCTGTGGGCGGCCTCGCGGCGGATGCTCACCGGCGGGTTCGAAGCGCTTGAAAGCCGGTCGGCCCTGGGCCGCATGGAGCGTGTTCTGGGCGTCGTCGACAGAGAGCTTGAGAGCCTTGACCGCGAGGCCGCGAGGTGGGCCGCCTGGGAGCAGCTCGCCCCGCGGATGTGCACCCGCGCCGGAGGGCATCCCTCGAGAGAAGCGGCCGCCGGCTCCGGCCTTGCCCTGGTGACCTGCGTGGATGCCTCGGGGGCCCCGTTTTTCGTAAAATACGCCGGCAGGCCGGGCGGTGGTACAAAGCCCCTGCCCGGGGAGCTCGCCCGGGAGCTTCCACTGCTGACCGTGGCTTCGGGCACCGGGGCAAGGCCGAAGCCCCTGCGGGGCTCGCTCCTTCTTGCCGAAGGGCCCCTCCTTGTGGCATCGCACCCCCTGCCGGCCGCCGGCGACCCGCAGCTTTACCGGGGCACCCTGGTCCTGGGCCGCCTTCTTCCGGTCCAAGAGATAGCCCGCCGGGCCGGACTGCCCCCTGCCTCCCTCGCGGCCCGGCCCTTTCCCGGCCCGGAGGGAGAGCCGGAGTTTCTGAAGGAGGAGCGTGCGGGCGGGAAGGACCGGGACGTCTACCTCTCACCCCCCGGGGACGGCTCCACGGTGGGCCGTCTTCTTCTGCGGGCACCCGGGGGCGAGCCGGTCCTCGTTCTTCGCGCGGAGCTTCCCTTCGTCTTTTTGCCGCACTGGGAGAAGACGGTGCGGTACTTCCGGGTTTCGGTGCTTGTGGTGGGGCTGGTCTCGGGGCTTCTCCTCTGGGTCGTCCTGGAGGGGGCCATTTTCTCCCGCCTGACCCGCCTGAGCAAGAACGCCCGGGCCATACGGGCCGGGGGCAACCCCTCGGCCCGGCTTGAGCTCTCCGGGCTGGACGAGATAACCGGGCTTACGGCGGATATGAACGAGATGCTGGAGGCCCTGGAGCGCTCCAGCGACCTTTTCAACAGGGCCGTCCTGAGCTCCCTGCCCGTGCACATCGCGGTGGTGGACAAAAGAGGGACGGTCATCGCGGTCAACGAGGCATGGGAGCGCTTTGCCTCGCGGGAGAGCCGCTCTGTCGCCGCCCATGCCGCCGTGGGAGCCAACTACCTGGACGCCTGCCGCTTTGCCTCCGTCTGGGGCCCTCGGCCCGACGGGGACATCGCCGCCAGGGTGGAGGACGTCCTTGCGGGCAGGCGGGAGCACTTCGCCTGTGAGTGCCGGAGCGAGACCCCGGAGGGGCGGCGCTGGTTCATGCTGGGCGCGAGCCCCCTCAGGGCGAAAAGGGGCGGGGCGGTCATCTCCCATATCGACATTACCGACAGGAAAGAGGCCGAGGAGGAGCTCGCTCGTCACCGCAACAACCTCGAAGACCTCGTTCGGGAGCGCACGCAGGAGCTCACGGCCTCCACCGAGTGTCTCCGCGAGTCGGAGGAAAAGTTCCGCATCCTGGCCGAGCAGTCGCCGAACATGATATTCATCATCGGGATGGGACGGGTTCTCTACACCAACAGAAAGAGTGAGGAGCTCCTGGGATTTTCGCGCAGAGAGGCCTATGCCCCGCACTTCAACTACCTCCGCGTCGTGGCCCCCGAGAGTGTCGAGGTCGCGAGCAGGGCGCTCCAGAGCCACCTGAGGGGCCAGGAGGTGGAGCCCGGGGAGTACACCCTCCTTGCCAGCGACGGCAGGCGGGTGGAAACCATCATCTCTTCCCGCTCCATACGCCTTCAGGGAGAGCCCGCCGTGCTCGGGGTGGTCACCGACATAACGGAGTGGAAGCGGACGGAGCGGGAGCTGGAGGACCACCGCGTGCGGCTGGAGGAGCTGGTGGCCGAGCGCACCCTGGAGCTCGAGGCGGCCAACGAGCAGCTTCACCGGGACGTGCTCAGGCGGCGCCGGGCGGAAGAGCAGCTCCGCCTGGTCACCGACGCCCTGCCGGCCCTCATCGCCTACGTCGACGGCGGTGAGCGATACCAGTTCGTCAACAAGGCCTGCCAGACCTGGGGCTACCGGAGGCCGGGCGAGGCCCTGGGGCGGCACATGCGGGAGGTGATGGGCGAGGAGGACTACGCGGCCCTCCGCCCCCATATTGAGCGCGCCCTGGCGGGCGAGGAGGCCTTCTACGAGGGCACCCTTTCTCCGGGAGAGGAGACCCCGCGGCATGTCCACGCGGTCTTCATCCCCCACCGGGGGGAAGAGGGAGAGGCGAAGGGCTTCTTCTGCCTGGTCAGCGACGTTACGGAGAAGGTGAGGCTTCAGGCCGAAGCGCTCCGGGCCGCCCACCTGGCCTCCCTGGGGGAGCTGGCCGCGGGCGTCGCCCACGAGATAAACAACCCGGTCAACGCCATCATGAATTACGCCCAGCTCGTCCTGGACGAGCACGGCGGCGAGAAGGACGTCTCGGACATCGCCGGCCGCATACTCAACCAGGGCTCCCGCATCGCCTTCATCATCCGGAGCCTCCTGTCCTTCGCCCGCGAGCAGAAGGAGGAGAAGTCCCTGGTCCCGGTAAGCGGCATCCTCATGGACACCCTCGCCGTTTCGGAGGCCCAGTTGAAGAAGCATAATGTCGCCCTGTCCGTGGAGATGCCCGATGACCTTCCCCCCGTCCTCGTCCACCCCCAGCGCATCCAGCAGGTCTTCCTCAACATCATCAATAACGCCCGGTACGCCCTGAACCTCAAGTATCCGGGGCAGGACCCCGGCAAGGCCCTCGCCATAAGGGGGCGGACGGTGCTCCGTGAGGACCGTTCCCTCGTGGAGGTCGCCTTTCTGGACCAGGGGCCGGGCATTCCCCCTTCGGTCCGGGAGAAGGTGATGAATCCCTTCTTCACCACGAAGCCGCAGGGCCAGGGGACCGGCCTCGGCCTGAGCATAAGCCACGGAATAATCGCCGACCTGGGCGGCCGTCTTCGCATCGAGAGCGAGGAGGGCCGGTACACCCGGGTCGTTGTCGAACTTCCTGCCGGAGGGAATTCATGAAAGCCAGAGTTCTGGTCATCGACGACGAGGAGGACATTCGGTACACCTTCGGGCGGTTCCTTGAGGCCGAGGGCTACGAGCCCGTGGCCGCCCGGGGTTACGACGAGGCGGTGGCGGCCCTCACGAGGGAGGACTTCGACCTCATCGTGGCCGATATCCTCCTGGGGGGAAGGACCGGCCTGGAGCTCCTGGGAGAGGTCCACGAGCGGGGGCTCTGCGCCCCCGTGGTGATGGTCACCGGCGCCCCCAGCATCGAGACGGCGGCCGAGGCGGTGCGCCTGGGCGCCTATGACTACCTGCCCAAGCCCGTCGATATCCGTGAGTTGCTCGCGGTCATACAGAACCTCCAGCCGCGCCGCACCAGTGAGACCGGGACACCGTGGTCACTGAACACCACCACCTGGATATTAACGACACCTGACCGGGCACAGCATGATCTGACAAAGTCCGAACTGCAGATCCTCAGCACACTTGCCATTAGCCATGGGGAGGCGGTGACGCGACAACAGCTTTACACGGCACTAGGTATTCCTGGCTACTCCCCAGAGACACGCAGCCTCGATATTCAGATCTCCCGGCTGCGCCGCCGCTTTACCACCGAGGATTACACCATCCCCATTAAAACAGTGCACGGTATTGGATATCTGTTTGGCGAACCGATAGCTGTAACGAAGTAGGGGAGAGGGGGCAGCAGAACGCCCCCTGATGGAGAATAAAAAAAGGCCGGTATTACCGGCCTTTTTCGTAGGAGCTTCGTTATTTACTGTCCTTGGCCCACTCGAAGGCATCGGAGTAGCAGTGATCGGGATCCATGCCGCGGGCGACGAGAGCATCCTTGGCGCTGTAGACCATCGCCGGGTGACCACAGGCATAGAGCTCGAAACCCTCCAGATCCTCAAAGTCGGCGCTTACTGCATCCTGCACATAACCGGTGCGGCCATTCCAGCCGGCATCGGGCTGGGAGAGTACCGGACGGTAGCGAATATTGGGGAAGCTATCGGCCCAGCCGCGGATCTCATTGTCCGCATACAGATCGGCTTCATTACGTGCCCCCCAGTAGACATAGACCGGACGGCTCGACTGCTCGGCCACCATGTGCTCGATCATCCCCTTGATCGGACCGAAACCGGTACCGGTAGCCAGCATGATAATGGGACGCTCGGAGTCCTCGCGCAGGAAGAAGGTGCCCTTGGGCCCCTCGATGCGGATGATGTCACCCTCTTTCATCTCATTGAAGACATGGTCGGTGAACTCACCACCCTCAATACGGCGGATATGGAACTCCAGCAGTTCATCGTGGTGCGGCGCATTGGC